>JBOHJU010000163.1:0-6725 GCA_050728755.1 Methylocella sp. | reverse complement strand
ATATGCGCCTTATAGCTGTAGATATCGAGATAGATCTGGGGCGTGTCGGCAGCGTACGTGCTGAATACGCCCGCGAGGTCGGGCTGCCCATTGGCGGCCACGAGCAGGCCCCGGAGTGCCGCCGCGACGTCGGAAGCCGGCTGCCCCTGGAGCGCCTCCAGCACGTATTGGAAGCCGCCGGTGCTGGCTAGGCCGAGAATGGGCGGCAGGTTGAACGGGAAGGCGATGGCGCCCTTGATGGCCGCCATGCGAGGCCGCAGACGCGTAATGATTGCGCCGGCGCTCTGCGCCGGATCGGTACGCGCCTCGTAGGGCTTGAGCCGGATGACGAAGAAGGCCTGGTTCGACGATGTGACGTAGTCGATGAAGTTGAGCCCGACCACTGACAACACGCCTTCGACACCTGGGATTGGCGCGACAATGTCTTCGACTTGCTTGACCACCGCCTCGGTGCGGTTGATCGAAGCGCCTTCGGGAAGCCGCAAGGCGGCAAAGATCGCTCCCTGATCCTCTTCCGGCAGAAAGCTTTGCGGCGTCTTGCTGAACAGCCATGCCGACACCGCCAACACACCGGCCACGGCCACGATGCCGACAATCGCCACGCGCACTAGCCGGCGCACTATCGCCACATAACCGTCGCGAGTCCTGTCGATCGCACCCAGGACATACCGCATTGGGCCGCGGCTTGTCTGACCATGCTTCAAGAGCACCGCGCAAAGCGCCGGGCTCAAAGTCAAGGCATTGAGCGCCGAGATCAGCATCGATACGGACACGGCCACCGCGAATTGGCGGAAAAGCTGGCCGCTGATGCCGGGGATGAAGGCCACTGGAACGAAGACCGACAACAACACAAGGGTGATGGCGAGGATCGGTCCGGTAATCTCGGCCATGGCCTTCTTGCAGGCCTCCGGCACGGACAGCTTGGGTTCTTCGTCGATCACCCGCTCGACATTCTCGACGACGACGATGGCGTCATCAACCACGATGCCGATGGCGAGCACGAGCGCCAGTAAGGAAACGGTGTTGGCCGAATAGCCGATGGCCAGCATCACGGCGAACGTGCCGACGATCGAAACCGGCACGGCAACCAGCGGGATCAGCGTCGTCCTCAACTTGCCGAGGAACAAGAACACCACCAGAGCGACGAGGATGATTGCCTCGGCCAGCGTGCGAATGACCTCGTCGATCGTCGCGGTGACGAAGACCGTGGTGTCGAAGAACACGGTGTAGGCGAGATCGTTGGGAAAGTGCGTCGCCAGGGTGCTCATGGTTTCGCGAACGCGACGGGTCACGTCGACGGCATTGGACCCAGGCGTCTGGTAAATACCGATCGCAGCCGCGGGTGCGCCATTGAAGCGGCTATAGCGGTCCTGCGTTCTTGCGCCCATCTCGACGCGGGCGACGTCTTTCACCCGGACAACCGAACCGTCCGGATTTGTGCGCAGGACGATGGCGGCGAATTCCTCTGGGCGCGTCAGCCGGCCCTTGGTCTTGATGGTGAGCTGGATCTGCTGCTCGTTAGTGATCGGCGCTGCGCCCACCCGGCCGAGGGCCGCCTGAATATTCTGGCTCTGCACCCCCGAGATGACATCGTTCGGCGTCAGATTGAGCTCGGTCATCCGGTCGGGATCAAGCCAGATCCGCAACGAATAGTCGAGCGGCCCGAACAGAGTTGCCTGGCCAACGCCATTGATCCGCGCCAGCGGGTCAATGATGTTGATGGTCGCATAGTTGCTCAGATAAATCGCATCGTAGGTGCTCTTTGGCGAGTAGATGTTTATGACCTGCAGCAGGGCGGCGGACTTCTTGCGGATGGTCAGGCCATTGCGCGACACCTCCTGGGGCAGCTGCGGCGTGGCGAGACTGGCGCGGTTTTGCACGTTGACGGTATTGATGTCCGGATCGGTGCCGAGCGCGAAGGTCACGTTGAGGGTATAACTGCCGTCGGCCCCGCTGGCGGACTGATAATAGAGCGCATTGTCGATACCGTTGACCTGCTCCTCGATCGGTTGCGCTACCGTAGTCTCGACCGTTTCGGCATCGGCGCTAGGTCGCGGTCAGCGTGACCTGCGGCGGCACTATATCCGGGAACTGCGCGATCGGGATTACCGTCATGGCGATGATGCCGGCCAGCGTGATGACGATCGCGATGACGAAGGCGAGCCGCGGCCTGTCGATGAAGATGCCGGAAAACATTGTCTCAGTTTCCCGGCGCGGCGCTCGCCGCCACGACTTGACCGGGACGCACCTTCTGTATCCCCTCGACTATCACCAATTCTCCCTCTTTGAGGCCCCCCGTCACGACCACGTCTCTCCCTTGCTCGACGCCGGTCGTCACGCGTCGCAACTCGACCTTCTTCGCTTCGTCGACCACCAGGACATAGCGGCCGGCCTGATCGAGCTGGACGGCGGATTGCGGAATCACCAGCGCCGGTCGCGGCGCGCCCCGTTCCGTGGTGACGCCGACGACCCCACCGGGGACCAGAAGACCCTCTGGGTTCGGCACCCGCGCCCGCACCGCTTGAGTGTCCGTGGTGGTATCGACCTGGACGTCGAGCAAGTTGGTGAGGCCGGGATGCGGGTAGGCGCTGCCATCGGGCAGCTGGATGTGAATAGTCACTTGCGGGTTGTTGACGCCCGGTTTGACGAACCTGCGCTTGAAGTTGATTACATCGCGCTCGCTTGGCTGAAAGATGACATAGATGGGGTCTTCCCTGACGATCGTCGCAAGCGTCCCGGAGGTCGGACCGACCAGATTGCCCACGGTGAAAATGGCGATCCCGATCCGTCCGTCGATCGGTGAACGGATTTCCGTGTAATCGAGATTGATTTGCGCCTGGTCGAGCAGCGCCTGCGCCGCCAAAACGTTGGCCTGCGCGACCCCTTCGTCGGCCGCGCGCTGGTCGACCGTGGCTTGCGAGATGTTCTGCCTGCTGACAAGCGCCTTGCCGCGCGCCAGTTGCAAAGCCGCGTTGACCTCCGTTGCCTTTGCCTTAGCGAGGTTGGCGCGCTGCTGCTCCACCGCCGCCTTGTAGGTTACTTGTTCGATGCGGAACAGGAGGTCGCCGGTCTTGACCTGCTGCCCTTCGGTGAAATAGCGCTCCTCGATGAACCCGGTGACCCGCGCGACAATGTCGACCTTGTCGATTGCCGTCACGCGGCCGATGAAAGAGCCTGTCTCCGTCACCTGACGGCTCACCACTGGGGCAACCGACACTGCCGGCGGCGGCGGCGCGCCTTGGGCGACGGCAGCGCCACAGAGAGCCATCAGGCTTACCGCGGCAATGGCGAGTCGCCAAGAGTGGGAGCTATTTCGGCCAAGCATCAAGGTTACTCCTGACTTCGAAGTTGATTTCCTTGCCGGCCATACCTCCGCCCCGCTTCGGCGCCACTTCGGGTCGCGCGCAGTGATTCAAACCGGGGCACTGCCTACTTATTGCGCGCGGACGCTAGTCTAGCCCCTCGGTGGATGAAATTTCGATGCCAAAGCCGGACAGGCCGACGTAGGTCATTGGCCTCCCGGTGCGCAGGCGGATCGAGGAAATGCCGAGATCGCGTAGGATCTGGGCGCCAAGACCGATGTCACGCCATTCCTTGGTCCGCTTGGCTTCGGACTCCGGCTTGTCAAATCCGGCGATATCGACCGGGACACCTGCCGTGCCGTCGCGCAAAAAAATAAACACCCCCCGGCCGTTTTGCTTGAACGCGGCAAACGTTCTGCGGATGCTGTCGCCGCCCGCGATCACATCGGCGATAATATCGACCCGGTGCAGCCTTGTCGGCACATCGCGGCCATCGCCAATCTCGCCCTGAACGAAGGCGAAATGCCGCACCGGATCATAGGGCGTGACATAGGCATGGCCGGTGAGCGGGCCGCTCGTGCCGATGACTCGAAACGTGCCGACCCGCTCGACGATTTTCTCGCGCATTTGACGATGCGCGATGAGGTCTGCTACCGAAATCCGCTTAAGAGCGTGTTTTGCGGCAAAAGCCTCGATTTGCGGCCCGGCCATGACGGTACCGTCATCATTGGCGAGCTCGCAGATCACCCCCACGGGCGGCAAGCCCGCGAGCCGGCAAAGATCGACCGCCGCCTCGGTGTGGCCCGAGCGCATGAGCACCCCGCCCTCCCTCGCGATGAGCGGAAACACATGGCCTGGACGGACAAAATCGTCTGGCCCCATATTGCCGTTGGCGAGACCGCGAACCGTATTCGCGCGCTGCTCGGCGGAAATCCCGGTCGTCAAGCCATGCTTTACATCGACAGATACCGTGAAGGCGGTGGCGTGCGGCGCATCGTTGGCCGCCACCATCGGAGGCAAGTTCAAACGCCGTGCATCGGCGACGGTCACCGGCGCGCAGACGATGCCGCAGCAATTGCGGATGATGAAGGCCATTTTTTCCGGCGTGCAAAGCGCCGCGGCGCAAATCAAATCGCCTTCGTTCTCGCGGTCGCCGTCGTCTGTGACGATGACGATTTCGCCGCGCGCGAGCGCCTCAATCGCCGCCGTGACCGGATGCGACATAGGGCTAGCCTCCTTGGTTGGGCCGGGCACGAGAAAGTCATTTGGCGTGCTAGCGCCGTGGGTCGCTTCTACAATGGATTGCATCTCAGGTCCCGTGGGATACGCTGCCCATAATCCGTTTCCGGACACCCATTTCGAGCGCCCAACGCGTAAGGCGAACGTCTCCTCTGTAATTTTTTCTTCCCGAAGATAATCAATTAGCTTCATATTCGCCATTCTGCCCGCTACCGTCATACGGTCAATTATTTTTGTGCTTACCCACTTCGGGCATAACATCGTGCCCGATAAGGCAACATGTCCCATCGAGAGATGACGAGAAGGCAGTAGCCAGAACCTACCGGCCCACCTGATGGAGCGCCGTAAGTGGGGAACCTGATGACGATAAATGGCAAAGGGTTGGATTTGAGATTTCCGCCACGGCCGCTTGAAATCTCAACTTGCGTTCCCTGCACACGCGGGGATGAACCGCGGTCCACGGAATCGAAACAAAGCCCGGGACGGCGTTCCCTGCACACGCGGGATGAACCGGCGTTTTCGGAGCTTTGGCCGATTCTCCGGCGCGTTCCCGGCAAACGGGAGATGAACCGATGGGATTAGCCATGGGCTCGACACCTATCTAAGCGTTCCCGCACACGCGCCAGCGAGCCAAGCAGCGAAGCAGTCGAAAAAGCTCTCTGTTGCTTCCCATATGCTTCCCAATCGAAGTTTCTGCGAAGCAGAGCCAGCGAGATGATTTCGATGGTGGGCGCACACGGGCTCGAACCGTGGACCCGCTGATTAAGAGTCAGCTGCTCTACCAACTGAGCTATGCGCCCATCGTGTCTCATATCGAACCTAACTTCTTATAATCCTTGCCTTTTGGCTTCTTTCGGATGTAACATAGCATCTCATAGTTTCTCGCCACAACACCCCATTTCTCGGAGCACAAGAAGTGCACAAGGCCAGGCTCACAGACATCTCTATACACGCCCTGAAGCCACCAGAAAAGGGGCACATCGTTGCGTGGGATGACATCATATCTGGCTTCGGCGTCCGCGTATCCCAAGGAGTGTGGCTCCAAGATGTGAAAGCTGGCCATGGATGCGCCTTTATAGAACCGCACGGCCAAGCCGACCGCCTCCTTTCCCTCATTCCAAAACGCCGGCGCAAAGACGTAGTGTTATTCGACCCCATCGACCAAGACTTTTCAATCGGCTTCAATCCCCTTTCCAACATTCCGATCAGTCGCAGACCCTATGTCGCTTCCACGATTGTGGACTGTTTTAAAAGCATTTGGGGCAATTCATGGGGGCCGCAGCTTGAAATGTTTCTTTACGCCGGAGCGGCGGCGCTCCTCGACTTCCCTACCGGCACCCTTCTCGGCCTCAAATTCCTCATGACCTCAAAGAAATATCGGGCGCGCGTACTATCGTTTGTCCGCGACCCGGCCGTGCGGGATTTCTGGGAAACTGACTTTGCCAAACACATGCCCGAAAAGGAGCAACGCGAACGCACGCTTTCAACGCTCAACAAGATCGGACAATTCATCACCGATCCGGCGGTACGAAGCATTATCGGGCAGCCAAAATCAAAATTGTCATTTAGGGATTTAATGGATAACAAAAAAATCTTGATCGTTTCCCTTCCGCATGGCGAATTGGGGCAGATGAAATCTTCCCTTATCGGCGCGCTCGTCATCTCCTCTCTTCACACCGCCGCCTTGACCCGCAAAAATCCCACACCCTTTTTTCTCTACGTTGACGAATTCCATAATTTTGGTCTTGGCTTTGAAGAAATGTTGTCGGGTATTCGTAAATTCGGTGTCGGGCTCATCCTCTCCCACCAATACATCGGCCAGCTCGACGAAGTCTCGTCCACCCTCGCTGCCGCAATGAAAGGCACCGTCGGCACCATCATTTCATTTCAAATCGGCGGAGATGACGCGGATACGCTCGCCAAAACCTTCCACATTAAGGCCCAGGAATTAAGCTCGCTTGAGCCCTACACGGCCTATGTGAACCGTGGCGCACGCACCGACCTTTTGAAAATGGAGCCGCCACCGGAACCGAAAAGCGAAAAATTCGCTCAAGCCGCAATCAAAAAAATACGGAATGATACGCTTTTGGACTTCGACTCGACTCATGATTACGAATCAGTTAATGAGTGATTCGGTGCCTGTCGCCGCTTCCATGCTCACCCCGCAATGCGCTCTTTGCGCAC
>JBOHJU010000162.1:0-6734 GCA_050728755.1 Methylocella sp. | reverse complement strand
CGGGACAATTTTCGCCCATTGCCTGTCGTTGAACCAAAACAAATTCGCATCCATGGACTTGGCCTCCAAACCGGTTGACCAAGCCCTTGAATCAAAACATGGTTAATTAGGTCTTAACCCTAGAGCGCGTCCCGCTCGAATGGAACCATTTGATCGAAAAGGACGCAGCTCAAAATCAAAGAGTTGGAGCATGTCAGAATCGAAAAAGTCGAGCAACTTTTTCGGGACATGCTCTAAGCAAAGCGGGCGGCTCACCTTTCGTTTCAGCTGCCTCGGTGATAACGCGCGGCCCAACACCGATTGGTCGCGATAGCCGAGCCATTTTTTTGTGACCTTATATAAGGAAAAAAAGAAGCTCAAGTCATTGGAGGCACCCGTGGCGCTGAAAGACTTGCTCGTCTACGTTGATCAGTCGGAAGCTGCTCTCGTCCGCTTACGCCTAGCTGTCGATCTCGCCTGCCGCCACGCCAGCCACCTGACTGCGCTTTATGTGAGGCAATGGAGTCCGGCCCAGCAAAATGAGCGCGCGACGGGAGAGCTTGGGCTTGTTTCGGCCGAAGAACTTGAGCGTCTCGATCGGCGTATCGAGGCATCGATCGATGGTGCGGCGGAACGCTTGCAATCAGCGCTGAAGGTCTTTGAACGCGAGCGCGGTCTGAAGGCGGAATGGCGCTTCCTGGATGGCTTGGCATCGGCCGTCGTGCCGCAGCACGCGCGTTATGCCGACCTCTCCATTCTAGGCCATGGCGCATCGGCCGATAGCGATTCCGTCGAATACAGCTTTTCTGAACAAGTGTTGTTTGTTACCGGGCGGCCGGTGTTGTTCATCCCTGTCTTTGGCGCGTTCGAGACGCTGGGGCGCCATATTGTGGTGGCTTGGAACTCAAGCCGGGCTGCGGCACGGGCGGTCAGCGACGCGCTGCCGCTGATCGAGCGTGCCGAGCGGACAACGGTGCTCACGGTGAACCCAACAAACTTTATTGACCGGCACGGCGCCTTGCCGGCGGAGCGGTTGGTCGAGCATCTCAGGCGGCATGGCGCCTCGGTTGATGCCATCCGGCTCGAGAAAGTTCCGGGAGGGTCGATTGCCGACGCGCTCCAGGCCAAAGCGCATGCAGTTGGCGCCGACTTGATCGTCGCGGGGGCATTCGGCCATCCGAAACTTTGGGAAAAGTTGCTGGGCGGCGTCACCCGTGACCTGCTCGCAGGCATGAGCTTGCCGATTCTGATGGCACATTAGTTACTCATGCAAAGCAGACCCGCCGCTCCCCGGCTTAATTCCCTCGGACTTCCCGATCCAGGCGGTGAAGGCGCGGCCCGCTCGGAAGATCGGTGGGTCCCGGACCATGGCCGGAGATCCGCGAACCGATGATCGGACCGATTCCAGCGACGGGACGAGGCGCCGGGCGACAGGATCCGTTCTTGTCCTAACGATCTCGGCCTCGACATGGCGATCCGCCTGTCGATCGCTGCGAGCGCCGCGATCTGTAGTTCTCCGGGCGCACGCCGACAGCGGCAATCAGTTCCTCGACCTTGCGAACGGTGCGGCGATGCCGAACTCAGCCAAGTGGCGGCGCAATGAATTGACGCGCATTGTTTCGTTGCCGGACCAGCTTCGGCATCGGCTGCATCGTTCTTGTTGCGCTTCACGTGTGGCTTGACAGAGCCCCCAAAGGCATCGCGCATGGCTGGCACATTGCCGACAATCGAACTCGCGCAGCTCGCACTCGCGATTAGCCGCCGCGGCCTTGTCCTCGTCGCGGATACGCACGCCGCCGCCCGAACGGGATCCCGCGCCTTCGCCGGCGAGCGCCGCGGCGGGCAAAAAGACGAGTTCGGCGCCAATCGCGACGGCCATGGCGAAGGCCGCGGCGATCGCTCTTCGCAGCCAAATCATGCGAACCTTTCATTCAATCAACCAAGACTGTCCGGCGCCTTTCGCGGCGCGGGACATTTCCAGGCATTGCATTTCGAATTGTGTCGTTCAGGCGGAATTTTTTCTCGATATTTTTTAGAAATACGAGACTATATGTCTGCCCTGGGGATCCCGCCCAATTCCCCGCGACGAGCCTGTCAAGAACGGGGACGGGTCGAAGCCGCCATGTACATCATCGCCCGCAACATCTCCGGCCCGCGCTTGCGATGCGAAGCCTTGATGGTCGACAAAAAAACTTTCACGCCATGGCCTCCGGTCACCGAGGACGGCTGGCGGCGGGCCTATAAATTCCGCGACCGCCTGATGGCCGAGGTGGTGCGTCTCGAAATCGATCCATTGGGGGAAGAACTCAAGGTCATCGAGGCGGTTTATATCCGCTGACCGCCTGCCCGCTTCAATCGGAAAGAAAATTCATCGCGACGCCATTGATGCAGTAGCGCAAATGCGTCGGCGGCGGCCCGTCCGGAAAGACGTGACCCAGATGACTGCCGCAGCGGCTGCAATGCACTTCCGTGCGTGCCATACCATGGCTGTGATCCCCAGCGCTCTCGATGGCGCCTTCGAGGGGATCGTTGAAACTTGGCCAGCCGGTGCCGCTGTCGAATTTCCTTTGCGACGCGAAGAGGCGCTGTCCGCATCCGGCGCAAACGAATGTCCCCGCGCGCTTTTCATGATTGAGGGCGCAGCTTCCCGGCGCTTCCGTGCCATGCGCGCGCATGATTCGATATTGTTCCGGGGTGAGAAGGCGCCGCCATTCTTCCTCGGTATGGGTCACGTCGAACGCCTTGCCTTGCATTGTCTTTCGTCCCCGGGAGGCTCGCGAATCAAGCTTCATACATCCAGATTGGCGACACTGAGCGCGTTTTCCTGGATAAATTCGCGACGCGGCTCGACGATATCGCCCATCAATTTGACGAAAATATCCTCGGCGTCGACGCCGTCCTTGATCTTGACCTGCAAAAGCGTCCGGGCTTCCCGGTCGAGCGTCGTCTCCCAGAGCTGATCCGGGTTCATTTCGCCGAGTCCCTTGTAGCGCTGCATCTGGGAAATGCCCTTTTGCCCTGCCGCCATCACTGCGTCGAGAAGGCCGCATGGCCCCGAGACCTGGACCTGATCGCCCCTGCGCAAAAAAAGCGCCGGCCTTGCGAAGATTTCGCGCAGCGATTGCGCATGCTCATTGAGGCGGCGCGCCTCGGCCGAAGCCAAAAGCCCGGCGTCGAGGCTTGCCGCCTGACGCACGCCGCGCAGTTCGCGGGTGAAGACATAGCCCCCGTTCTCGGCCGCGCCATTCCAGCCGCGCTCGATATCATCGGTGCGCTCGTCGAGACGGGCGGCGATAGTCGTGGCAAACCCGATGGCCTCGGCTTCGCTTCCGAGCGGCAGCGGCTTCAATGCGCCTTCTATCGCCGCCTGTTCCACCGTTTGGCGATCGTAGCGAGAATGCAGGCCGCCCAGGATCTGGCGGACGATCCGTGCCTCCTCGACGATCGCGCGGAGGTCGGCGCCGGCACGTTCCTCGCCGCTTGCAAGCCGCAGCACGGCGGCCTCAAGACCATTGCCGATCAGATAATCCTCGCGCGCGCGCTCATCCTTCAAATACTGCTCAGAGCTGCCACGCTTTACTTTGTAGAGTGGCGGCTGCGCGATATAAAGATGCCCGCGTTCGATAAGCTCGCGCATCTGGCGGAAAAAAAACGTAAGCAGTAATGTGCGGATATGCGCGCCGTCGACGTCCGCGTCGGTCATGATGATGATCTTGTGATAGCGCAGTTTGTCGGCATTGAAGTCGTCGCGCCCGATCCCGGTGCCGAGCGCGGTGATCAAGGTCCCGATTTCCTGGCTCGACAGCATCTTGTCGAAGCGCGCCCGCTCGACATTGAGGATTTTTCCACGCAACGGAAGCACGGCCTGATATTCCCGGTTGCGGCCTTGCTTGGCGGAGCCGCCCGCCGATTCGCCCTCGACGAGAAACAATTCCGCCTTGGCCGGATCGCGCTCCTGGCAATCGGCGAGCTTGCCCGGAAGATTGGCGACATCGAGCGCCCCCTTGCGGCGGGTCAGCTCGCGCGCCTTGCGCGCCGCTTCGCGTGCCTGCGCCGCCTCCACCACCTTGCCGGCGACGACGCGCGCGTCCTGCGGATGCTCCTCGAACCAAGCCCCGAGCATTTCGTTGACGAGGCCTTCCACCGCCGGTCTTACCTCGGAGGACACCAGCTTTTCCTTGGTCTGCGAGGAAAATTTTGGGTCGGGAGCCTTCACCGAAAGCACGCAAGTCAAGCCTTCACGGCAATCGTCTCCGGTGAGATCGACCTTCTCGCGCCTGGCGAGACCGGCGCGCTCCGCGTAGCCTGTCACCTGGCGGGTTAGCCCCGCGCGCAGACCCGCGAGATGCGTCCCGCCGTCGCGCTGCGGAATATTGTTGGTGAAGGCGAGCACCTGCTCGTGGTAGGAATCGTTCCACCAAAGGGCGGCTTCGACCGCAATCTTTTCGCGCTCGCCCTTGATCACGATCGGTTTTCTGATGAGCGGCGTCTTGGCGCGATCGAGGTAGCGCACGAAAGACTCAAGCCCGCCGTCGTAGCAAAGCTCCTCCCGCTTGACCTCGGCGCCGCGCAGATCGGCGAGCTCGATGCGCACCCCGGAATTCAGGAAGGCGAGTTCGCGCAGGCGAAGTTCGATCGTCGCGTAGTCGAAATCGACCATCGTGAATGTCTTGGGCGAAGCCAGAAAGGTGACCTCGGTGCCGCGTTTGGGTTTCCCGGCGATTTCCGGCGCGGGCCCGGTGACTTCAAGCGGCATGACCGCGTCGCCATGTTCGAACCGAAGGATATGCTCCTTGCCGTCGCGCCAGATCCGCAGCGTCAACCAGCGCGAAAGCGCGTTGACAACGGAAACACCTACGCCGTGCAGCCCGCCCGACACTTTGTAGGACTTCTGATCGAATTTCCCGCCGGCGTGCAATTGGGTCATGATGACCTCCGCGGCCGAGACCCCCTCCTCGCTGTGAATATCCGTCGGAATCCCGCGCCCGTCGTCGGTGACAGTGACCGAACCGTCGGCATTGAGCGTCACCGTGACGCGCGTAGCGTAGCCGGCCAGCGCCTCGTCGATGGCGTTATCAACGACTTCATAGACCATGTGATGGAGGCCGGAGCCATCGTCGGTATCGCCGATATACATGCCTGGGCGCTTGCGCACGGCATCGAGACCGCGCAACACCTTGATCGAATCGGCGCCGTAATAGGCTTCGGTTTGGGAGGCCAAAGGAACCAACGGCAGGTCGTCGGATTCATCCATTGGGAGTGCGAACTTTGTGCGCTTGGAAAAGGCTGAATCGTCTAATTTTCGATTATATCCTGAACGGACCTGAAGGTCATGTTTTTTCGTCTATTTTCGCGCATTTTGGGGTGTTATTAGCGGCGCTATTCACACCTGCTTTTCACTCTTTGTCCGGCGGGCCCGCAAAGGCCGCGGGCGGGCTGATCAGCCGCGCCGCGACCTGCAGAGGCGAGGCGTGCTTTTTGGCCGGCAGCCGCCGCGCCCGGCGAGCGAACCGGACCTATCTCTTCGGTCGAGACTTGCTTCCAACCGGTAAACCGTACCGGATTTCTTGCAAATCGCTAGGCTTTCAGGCAGCTAACCCGGCCACGGCCCTGCCGGCAATGAGAAGGCCATTTTTGTCAGCGCCGACGGCGACCTTCTCGCCGTCGTGGATCTCTCCGGCAAGGATCAATTCGGCCAAGGGATCTTGCACATTCTTCTGGATGACCCGCTTCAGGGGCCGCGCGCCGTAGGCTGGATCATAGCCCTTGTCGGCAAGCCAGCCGCGGGCCTTGAGCTTCAGCTCGAGCGTGATCTTGCGGTCCTCCAGGAGTTTCGCAAGCCGCGCGAACTGAATGTCGACAATCGCACCCATGTCCTCGCGGCGCAGCCGGTGGAACAGGATGATTTCGTCGACGCGGTTCAAAAACTCCGGCCGGAAGTGCGCGCGCACCATTTGCATCACTTCCGCATGGACGGCGGCGGAATCCTCTCCCTCCTTTTGCAGCACCAGCAAATCGGCGCCGAGATTGGATGTCATGACGATCAGAACGTTACGGAAATCGACCGTGCGCCCCTGTCCGTCGGTCAGGCGGCCGTCGTCAAGCACCTGCAGCAAGACGTTGAAGACGTCCGGATGCGCCTTCTCGATCTCGTCGAAGAGGACGACCTGATAGGGCCTGCGGCGCACCGCCTCGGTCAAGGCGCCGCCTTCCTCGTAGCCGACATAGCCGGGCGGCGCGCCAATCAGGCGGGCGACCGAATGTTTCTCCATATATTCCGACATGTCGACGCGCACGAGCGCGGCCTCGTCGTCGAAGAGGAAGGCGGCAAGTGCCTTGGTGAGCTCGGTCTTGCCGACGCCTGTCGGCCCCAGGAACATGAAAGAGCCAATCGGGCGATTGGGATCCTGCAGGCCTGCCCGCGCCCGCCGCACCGCGGTCGAGACCGCCTTCACCGCTTCCGCCTGGCCAACGACTCGCTGGCTAAGCGCGTCCTCCATTTTCAAAAGCTTGGCGCGCTCGCCCTCCAGCATTTTATCGACGGGAATGCCGGTCCAGCGCGAGACGACCTGCGCGACGTGGTTCGCGGTCACCGCCTCGTCCACGAGAACGCCGCCGCGTTCGGCCTCGGTCGCGGCGAGCCTTCTTTCGAGACCGGGAATGATACCGTAAGCAAGTTCGCCGGCGCGCTGATATTCGCCGCGCCGTTGGACCTGAGTAAGTTCGTTGCGGGCAGCCTCGAGCTGCTCCTTCAG
>JBOHJU010000161.1:0-6749 GCA_050728755.1 Methylocella sp. | reverse complement strand
CTCACCCAGGCGGCGCTCGACGGCGAACTCGATGCCGCCGGCATGCTCGATTTCGAAAATCGCTTGGCCGCGAACGCTTTCCTTGCCGCCGAATACGGCCGTCTGAGAACGCTCCGCGAGGTGATGTGCCGGGAGCTTGCCAAGCCGGTAGCGCCGCCAGCCTTGCGCCAGCGCGTCGCCGCTATGGCCGCGCCGTCCGCCGCAGTTCGCCGAACGGCGCCGCCTTGGCGGGCCATGGCGGCATCGGCCATCTTGGCGGCAGGGCTCGGCAGCGCTTCGACTTGGCTTGCGCTGCGCCCGGCGATCGAGGACACCAATCTTGCCGGCACTCTCATTGCCGATCACAAACGCGGTCTTCTCTCTGGCCAGCCCGCCGATGTCGCATCTTCCGATCGCCACACTGTCAAGCCGTGGTTTGCGACGCATTTCGCGCTGGCCCCAAAAGTGGTCGATTTGGGGCCTCACGGCTTTCCCCTTGCCGGCGGCAGGATCGACGTCATCGCCGGTGCGCCCGCGCCTGTCCTGGTCTATCGGCACAAGGAGCATTTCATCAGCCTGACCGCCCTGCCAGCACAGGGTTCGCTTCCGGTTGGGGCGTTTACCGTTGACGGCTATTCCGTTCAGGTCTGGCGCGCCGGGGGCACCGAATACTGGGCTGTCTCGGACATCGATCCCGCCGAACTTGCAAATTTCCGCCAGCTTTTCGACGCCGCCGCCAAAAGCGCTCCGGAGAAGGCCGGCTGAGACCCGTGCCGTTGCATTACCTTGCGCCTACCGTCCATTGCGGCGGCGGGCGTTAATCTCTACGTTGGCACGGCAAACGCAGACAAACATCCTCTCTCTCTTCTCCTCTCAAGGGAAGCTCCAACTCCGCCAAATTCAATACCAATCCAAATTGCGGTGGCGCCTTGGTTGGTCATTGCGCTTACGCAACGTAGATTGCATGGTGTTCCGAAAACTCGTCGAGCGGGTACAAACCGTGCAATGCCATGGCCATGAACGCAGCCAAATCCTCACCTTTAATCGCGAATGGAGCCTATCGTTTTTGCGTCGCGCCGATGATGGACTTAACGGACCGGCATTGCCGGTATTTCCATCGCCTATTGTCGCGCCGCGCCCGGCTTTACACTGAGATGCTGGCGGCCCGCGCGGTCCTGCGGGGCGAGCGCCGCCGCTTGCTCCGGTTCGACCCGGCGGAGCATCCCGTCGCCCTGCAGCTCGGCGGCTCCGAGCCCGCTGAATTGGCGGCGGCAGCGCGAATTGGCGCCGATTGCGGTTATGACGAAATCAATCTCAATATTGGATGTCCGTCGGAGCGCGCGCAAAGCGGCGCTTTCGGCGCTTGTCTGATGCGCGAGCCGGAGCTTGTCGGCGATTGTGTCGCGGCGATGAAGGCGCGGGTTGCTTTGCCGGTGACCGTCAAGTGCCGCACGGGCATCGACGAACAGGATCCGGAAACAGCACTTGACCTTTTGGCTGGGCGCGTCGTCGCCGCTGGTTGCGCCGCGCTCATCGTCCATGCGCGCAAAGCGTGGCTGAAAGGCCTGTCGCCAAGAGAAAACCGCGACGTGCCGCCGCTCGATTACGGTCTCGTCCATGCCCTGAAACGGCGTTTTCCCAATGTGCCGATCGTGCTCAACGGCGGCCTTGCGGCATTCGCGAAGATGCGCGCCGAGCTCGATCACCTCGACGGCGTGATGGTGGGGCGCGCCGCCTACCAGAGCCCGGCGCTGCTGCTCGATGCCGATCCGTTTTTCTTCAACGAGGCGGCTCCGTTTGCCGGCGCGGCGGCGGCAGTCGAGGCTTTCATTCCCTATGTCGAGGCGCGTCTTGCCGAAGGCGTTCCGCTTCCCGCGATGACCCGCCATCTCCTGGGGCTTTTCAATGGCTTCCCAGGTGCCCGCGGGTGGCGGCGCCATCTCGCGGTGGAGGCAGTGAAACTTGGCGCCGATGCGAGAGTTTTGCGCACGGCCTTGGGGCATGTGGATCGCCCGTGCGGCATCGGCTCGGCGGCATGAGCGCGCGCTCTTGAAAAATCGGCCGCGTGTGTCGATCTCTGGCAAGCGAAGCCGCCATCTAGCAAATCCCCGGCGCGCGAGACGCCGATGTTGGCCAAGGAGATCGAACGATGAAAAAACTTTCCTTCATCCGGCGCAATAATGAACGTCATTGGGTCGGCGACGGCTTTCCCGTGCGCAGCATTTTTTCCTATAATGATCTCGGCAAGGAAATATCGCCATTTCTGCTGCTGGACTATGCCGGGCCAGAAAATTTTCCGCCCTCGGAACAGAGGCGCGGGGTTGGCGCCCACCCCCACCGTGGGTTCGAGACGGTCACGATTGTCTATAGCGGCGAGGTCGAGCATCGCGACTCCTCGGGCGGAGGCGGCATTGTCCGTCCCGGCGACGTCCAATGGATGACAGCAGCCTCGGGGCTCGTGCATGAAGAGTTTCATGGCACCGAATACGCCAAGCGCGGCGGACCGTTCGAGATGATTCAATTATGGGTCAATCTCGCCGCGAGGGATAAGAAAGCACCGCCCGGCTATCAAAACATTACAGACGGGCAAATCCCCCGCGCGCACCTGCCGTCCGGCGCCGGGACCTTGCGCGTGATCGCGGGCAATTACCAAGGAACGCAGGGTCCTGCGCATACTTTTAGTCCGATGAACGTTTGGGATGTGCGCCTCAAAGGCGGCGGGCGCGCGGAATTTCATGTTCCGGCAGGCTGGACCACGGCGCTTTTCGTGCTCAAGGGCCGGGTCCGGCTGGGGTCTGGCGAGACCGCTGGCGCCGCGGAAATGGCCGTTCTCGACCGCGACGATGAAACGTTTGCGATCGAGGCGCTGGATGATTCCACGCTCTTGTTCCTCAACGGGCAGCCGATCGAGGAACCGATCGTTGGCCAGGGGCCTTTTGTGATGAACACGCGGGCCGAAATCGAACAAGCGATGGACGACTACCGCAACGGACGCATGGGCCGCCTTGCGGCGCAGGCCTAATTGCCTTGGCGTCCACGGAACGCGATCCGTGAAATTGAACGGACCGGCTCGCTTGAACGCCTTGCCCAATCGCCCGGCGAGATCTTAGATATATTGCCACGCCGTCAGCGGCGCCACAGCAGTCCAAACGACGATTCGTCGCGGCACAACTTGGCGTTGCGGTGGCGACATGCGTTGCGCTTGACGTTATGGTACTCAAGCCGTATCACCCCCAGCCGAAAGCGTCGGTTTAAGGGGAAGTCACGGTAGAGCAACGGTCGCCAGCACGCAAGTTGCGGGTGAGCGAACCCAAAGGAGATGCAAGCGATGGCTCCTAACGATGCAAAATCACGGAAGACGGCGTCGCTCAGTACGCCGACAAATCTAACCTCTAATGCCACGAGGGATATTTCCGGCGCTCTCACCACCCTGCTCGCCGACGTATTCGCGCTGTACGTCAAGACAAAGAACTTCCATTGGCACATGTCTGGTCCGCATTTTCGCGACTATCACCTTCTGCTGGACGAGCAGGGGGAGCAGATATTTGCAGTTACCGACCCGATTGCCGAACGCGTGCGGAAAATCGGGGGCACGACGCTGCGCTCAATTGGCGAGATCAGCCGCTTGCAGCGCGTCCTGGACAACGACGCTGACTACGTTACTCCTCTGGACATGTTAGCCGAGCTGCGCGACGACAACAAGCAGCTGGCGGCGAATATGCGCGAGGCGCACTCGCTGTGTGATGAACACGGCGATGTGGCGAGTGCGGGCCTGCTCGAAAACTGGATTGACGAGGCCGAACGGCGCGTGTGGTTTCTGTTCGAGGCCAGCCGCCAAGGCGAGTCCGGCGGCCGGTCCGAGGCCTTATAGGGGTCAGTTAAGATGCCGATTGTTAAGGAACTGCGGACCCGAAGCATATCGGCTGTCATTTGTCGAACGCCAGAACCGCGCGTTCCCAAGTAATCGAAAAGCACGCCCTGTCTGTCGCGTTGCACTCCATGCGCTACAAATTCGCGGACATCCACAAGACGCTTCGCATCGGCCCAGGGATGGCGGCTGGCATAGCCGATAAGCTTTGGCCGGTTGCAGACATCGTGGCCAGGATCGACACGACCGGGGAATCAGAGTGACGCACTGACCTAAAATCATTTTTCTTGTCAAAGCCTTCAAATCGATCTATTTATGCGGTTCCCCTCGGATGAACTAACCTATTTTGGCGCGAATCGCTCGCGTCGTTTTAAGCGCGTTAGCACCGGTCATTGTAGGACCAGGGTGCGCCAATCGCCCCCCTTTTCCGCGCGGCCAGATCCGCGCCACCCGTCCAAGGACTTCCTCCCAATGCAGGAAATTAAACTGCAGGACTTGAAGCTCAAGTCGCCGACCGAACTGCTCGCCTTCGCGGAAGAACACGAAGTCGAAAACGCTTCGATCATGCGCAAGCAAGAGCTGATGTTTGCGATTCTCAAGCAGTTGGCGAGTCGCGATATCGAGATCGTCGGCGAAGGCGTCATCGAGGTCTTGCAGGACGGGTTCGGCTTCCTGCGGTCGCCCGACGCCAATTATTTGGCTGGACCCGACGATATATATGTGTCGCCGTCCCAGATTCGCCGGTTCGGCCTGCGCACGGGCGATACGGTGGAAGGCTTGATCCGCGGCCCCAAGGAGGGCGAGCGCTATTTTGCGCTGCTCAAGGTCAATACGATCAATTTCGAAGACCCGGAAAAAATCCGGCACAAGATTCACTTCGACAACCTGACGCCGCTTTATCCCGACGCGCGGCTGAAACTCGAGATCAACGATCCCGCCAAAAAGGATTTGTCGGCGCGTGTCATCGATATTGTAGCGCCGATCGGCAAGGGCCAGCGGGCCTTGATCGTCTCGCCGCCGCGCACTGGCAAGACGGTGCTTTTGCAGAATATCGCGCAGTCGGTCACCGCCAATCATCCGGAATGCTATCTGATCGTGCTGTTGATCGACGAGCGGCCGGAAGAAGTCACCGACATGCAAAGATCGGTCAGCGGCGAGGTGGTCTCCTCGACCTTCGACGAGCCCGCGGTGCGTCATGTCCAGGTCGCCGAAATGGTCATCGAGAAGGCCAAGCGTCTCGTCGAACATGGCCGCGACGTGGTGATCCTCCTCGACTCGATTACGAGACTTGGCCGCGCGTATAACACGGTCGTGCCGTCGTCGGGCAAGGTGCTCACCGGCGGCGTCGACGCTAACGCCCTGCAGCGCCCTAAGCGGTTCTTCGGCGCCGCGCGCAATATCGAGGACGGCGGCTCGCTGACGATCATCGCGACCGCGCTTATCGATACTGGCTCGCGCATGGACGAAGTGATCTTCGAGGAATTCAAGGGCACCGGCAATTCGGAAATCATTCTCGACCGCAAGGTCGCCGACAAACGGACTTACCCGGCAATCGACATCACCCGGTCCGGCACCCGCAAGGAGGAATTGCTGGTGGCTCCCGACATTTTGAAGAAAATGTATGTGCTGCGGCGTATTCTCAATCCGATGGGGACCATCGATGGGATCGAATTCCTGCTCGGCAAATTGCGGGAAACGCCGAAGGGCAACGCCACCTTCTTCGAGTCCATGAACACTTGATCAGACCGCGTCGCGCTCCAGGGAATTTGCCATTGCGTGGTCCCGCGCGCTGGATTTGTTCTGCAACTGGCGCTCCCATTCGAGCGCTTGACCAACGATCGTCGAAAGATCGTCATATTTTGGCGTCCAGCCGAGCACGTCCTTTATGCGCTTCGCACCCGCGACAAGCGAGGCCGGATCGCCAGGACGGCGGCCGGAAATCCGCACCTTGAAATCGGCGCCGGACACTTGCTTGACGGCATCGACGACTTCGAAGACCGAGACGCCACGGCCATAGCCGCAATTGCAAACGAGACTTTCGCCGCCCTTGCGCAAGTAGCCGAGCGCCATGAGATGGGCTGCGACCAAATCGCTGACCTGGATATAGTCGCGGATGCAAGTGCCATCCCTGGTTGGATAATCGGTGCCGAAGATTTCGAGACCGGGGCGCAGTCCGAGCGCCGCCTGCACCGCGACCTTGATGAGATGCGTCGCGTTCGGCGTCGATTGGCCAAGGCGCCCTTTCGGGTCGGCGCCGGCGACATTGAAATAGCGCAAAATCGCGAACGTCAGACCGTGCGCCTGGCCAACGTCTTGCAGCATCCATTCGACCATAAGCTTCGAGCGCCCGTAGGGATTTATCGGGGCGGGGGGAACGGTTTCGCCGGCTGGGCTGACCGGGGGCTCGCCATAGACCGCCGCGGTCGAGGAAAAGATAAAATGCTTGATTTTTCCGCGCACCGCGCATGCGAGCAAATTGCGCGCCTTGGCGGTATTGTTGAGATAGTAACCCAACGGATCGGCAACCGATTCGGGCACCACGATCTTGGCGGCGAAATGGGTGATGGCGTGGATCTTATGCCGGGCGAGAATGGCATCCACGAGCGCCGCGTCGCCAACATCGCCAACAATGAGCTTGGCTGCCGCCGGCACCGCCCAACGGAACCCTGTCGAAAGATCATCGAGAACGACAACCTTTTCGCCGGCATCGAGAAGGGCCAACACCATATGGCCGCCGATATAACCTGCTCCCCCTGTCACCAAAACCGTCATGCCGTCACCCGGACTCGGAAATCGCTTCGCGATTCTAGCGCATCTTGGTGCAAAACCGCTTTCAATATCACATTGAATGCGTGCGGTCTTGTGGCGCGATCCTTGCTGCCGCGTCAACCGGACCGGTTTA
>JBOHJU010000160.1:0-6777 GCA_050728755.1 Methylocella sp. | reverse complement strand
GAGCATATCGTGTTCCCGGAAATCGACTACGACAAGACCGAAAGCATTTTGGGTCTCGACGTGATCGTTTGCACGACGGCAAAAACCGATGACGAGGCGCGCGCGCTTTTGCGGGCCTTCAATTTTCCCTTCCGGCAGTGAAGCGAACTCGGGTTCAAGTGCGGAAACGAGAGGCAAAGATTGATGGCGAAGAAAAGTTCGATCGAGAAAAACAACCGCCGCATCAGACTGGTCAAGCAATATGCCGGCCGCCGCCGCCGCTTGAAGTCGATCGCCGATAACGAGACCCTGACCAGGGAGGATCGCTTCGCCGCGCGTCTAAAGCTCGCCCAATTGCCGCGGAACTCCGCCGCTTCGCGGATTCGCAACCGCTGCGAGGTGAGCGGGCGGCCGCGCGGCTTTACCGGCAAAATGAAAATGTCGCGCATCGCGCTCCGGGAATTGGGCTCGAGGGGCCTCATCCCAGGTCTCGTGAAAGCGAGCTGGTAGGAGGCCGGATCATGGCAATGAACGATCCGTTGGGCGATATGCTCACCCGCATCCGCAATGCCCAGATGCGCCGCAAGGGCAAGGTGCAGACGCCCGGATCGGGGCTGCGTGCGCATGTGCTCGACGTCTTGCAATCGGAAGGCTATATTCGCGGCTATTCCACGACCGAATATGGCAATGGCCGCACCGAGTTCGAAATCGAGCTGAAATATTCCGACGGCGCCCCGGTCATTCGGGTGATCGAACGGGTGTCGAAGCCAGGGCGCCGCGTTTACGCCGCCGTCGATGCGATGCCGCGCGTCGCGAACGGCTTGGGAATTAGCATTGTTTCAACCCCGAAGGGCGTCATGGCCGACCATGCCGCGCGCGACGCCAATGTCGGCGGCGAAGTCCTCTGCAAGGTGTTCTAACCGGATAAGCGGAAAAACGAGGAAATCCTGGCATGTCGCGTATCGGAAAAAAGCCGATTGTCATCCCCGTCGGCGTAACGGCCAAGGTGGATGGCCAATCCATTTCAGTGAAGGGCGGCAAGGGAGCGCTATCCTTCACCGCGCCCGATATTGTGAGCGTGGCTTTGGCGGAGGGCAAGATTGCGGTCGCGCCGCGCAACGACAGCACGCAGGCGCGGGCGATGTGGGGCACGACGCGGTCGGTGGTCAATAGTCTCATCATCGGCGTCTCGAAAGGTTTCGAACGCAAACTTGAGATCACCGGGGTCGGCTATAAGGCCGTGGTCTCAGGCACGAGCCTTCGACTCTCGCTTGGCTATAGCCACGACGTGACTTTCCCGGTTCCAGCAGGAATCGCGATTGCCGTGCCAAAGCCAACGGAAATCTCGATCACCGGCATCGACAAGCGGCAGGTGGGGCAGACCGCCGCGGAAATCCGCGCCTTGCGCCCGCCCGAGCCTTATAAGGGCAAGGGCGTGAAATATGCCGATGAATTTATCTTCCGCAAGGAAGGCAAGAAGAAGTAGAAAGGACGAAAGCAAGGATTTGGGCGCATGGCAAAGGACAATAGGGTGACGGCCCGCCGCCAGGCGCGTATCCGGCGTTCGCTCCGGGCCCATGCCTATGGCAAGCCGCGGCTGACTGTCTTCCGTTCGTCGAAGCAGATTTATTGCCAGATCGTCGACGATGGCTTGGGCCGCACCCTTGCCGCCGCATCGTCGCTCGAAAAAGCCAATCGGGAAGGCCTGAAGAGCGGGGCAACGGTGGAGTCGGCGAAAATCGTCGGTCAGCAGCTTGCCGAGCGTGCGGCGCGGGTCGGAATAAGTGAAATCGTATTCGACCGCGGTGCTTATATGTATCACGGGCGCGTCAAGGCGCTGGCGGACGGCGCCCGCGAAGGTGGCCTCAAATTTTGAGGCGAGCGGAAAACAGGATGTTGGCGCCGCTTCGGAATAAACGCGAGGCGGATAGGAAAATGGAAGCAGCATATGGCGCGTGACGGGGAAGGCGGCCGGGGCCGCGATCGCGAGGATCGCGACGGCGAATTCATGGATCGTTTGGTCCATATCAATCGCGTCGCCAAGGTGGTGAAAGGCGGCCGCAGATTCGGCTTCGCCGCGCTCGTCGTCGTCGGCGACCAGAAGGGACGGGTCGGGTTTGGCCATGGCAAGGCCCGCGAGGTTCCCGAAGCCATCCGCAAGGCAACCGAATCCGCGAAGCGCTCGTTCATCCGGGTGCCACTGCGAGAGGGCCGCACCTTGCACCATGACGTCCATGGGCGGCACGGGGCGGGCCGGGTGGTGCTGCGCGCGGCGCCGGCCGGAACCGGGATCATTGCCGGCGGACCGATGCGCGCCATTTTCGAGACTCTCGGCATGCACGATGTCGTCGCCAAGTCGCAAGGATCGTCGAATCCCTACAACATGGTGCGCGCGACCTTCGATGCGCTGGGACGGGAAGACTCGCCCCGCGCCGTCGCGGCACGGCGCAACCTCAAGGTATCCGCTCTCCAGGCGCGCCGCCAAGGCGGCGAGACGGAAACGGCAAGCGAAGCGTAAGGGAACAAGAAATGATGGCAAATCCCGCGGTCCGGATCATCGTGGAACAGATCAAGAGCCCCATCGGGCGTCCGGCGTCGCAACGCGCGACGCTAATCGGTCTTGGTCTGAACAGGATCGGCCGGCGGTCCTCGCTTGAAGATACCGCTGCCGTGCGCGGCATGATCGCGAAAGTGACGCACCTCGTTCGGATTGTCGATCCGGCGCGGGCGCCGGACGAAACGAAGATAAGAAGATGAAGCTCAACGAGATCGCGGATAATCCCTTGGCTTCGCGATTGCCCATGCGGGTCGGACGCGGGATCGGGTCCGGAAAGGGCAAGACCTGCGGGCGGGGCGTCAAGGGACAGAAAGCGCGAACCGGGGTCGCGATCAAGGGTTTTGAAGGGGGTCAGATGCCGCTGCACCGGCGGCTGCCGAAGCGCGGCTTCTGGAACCCTTTTTCGATCCGCTATAATGAAGTCAATCTTGGCCGCGTTCAGGTCGCCGTGGATGCGGGCAAGCTCGATGCGGCGGCCCCGGTGACGATCGAGGCATTGATCGGCGCCGGCGTCTGTGCGAAACCGCGCGATGGCGTCAAAATCCTGGGTAAGGGCACCCTCGCGGCGAAGCTCGCCTTCGAGGTGGCTGCGGCGTCGAAAAGCGCGGTGGCGGCAATCGAGGGCGCCGGCGGTTCGATCGTTTTGTTACAGCAGGAAACCGCGGCTCCTCGGGCCGGGTCTTAGGTTCGCGGCCAAGGCGCGTGGCCGGCGTTCTTCACCGCGGTCCTCGGCAAAAAGCGCAAGCCGCCGTACGCGGTTGCTTTAAATGTCTGGCCTCGGCAACGGTTGGCGCCGGGAGGGAGGTTTGGAACCTTCCGAATTTCTCTCGAGGCCAAATGGTAAAAGAGGTTCTGGCGCCTCGCGTGTCAAGGGAGCAGTAAATGGTATCGGCGGCGGAGCAGCTTGCGGCGAATATCAATTGGAGTGCCTTCGGCAAGGCCGAGGAGCTCAAACGGCGGATTTTGTTCACGCTCGCGGCGTTGGTCATCTATCGTCTGGGGACCTACATCCCCTTGCCTGGAATCGACCCTGTAGTTTTTGAAAAAAGCTTTACCGGCCACCGGCAGGGCGTTCTTGAATTGTTCAATATGTTCGCCGGCGGCGCGGTCCAGCGCATGGCGATCTTCGCGTTGAACATCATGCCCTACATCTCCGCCTCGATCATCGTCCAGATGCTGACCTCGGTGTTCCCGACATTGGAGGCTTTGAAGAAGGAGGGCGAGTCCGGGCGCAAGGTGATCAATCAATACACGCGCTATCTGACGGTCGTTCTCGCTGCCTTCCAAGCCTACGGCATCTCGGTCGGGCTCGAAGGCCAGCCCGGAGTTGTCCTCGAACCTGGGCTGTTCTTCCGCATTTCCACCATGTTGACCTTGACGGGCGGCACGATGTTTCTGATGTGGCTCGGCGAACAGATCACCTCGCGCGGCATTGGCAATGGCTCCTCGCTCATTATTTTCGCCGGCATTGTCGCCCGGTTTCCTTCCGCTATAGTGAACACTTTGGAACTCGGCCGTCAGGGCGCGATCTCGACGGGACTGATCATCGGGGTGCTGGCGATGTCGGTTGGCGTGGTCGCCTTCATCGTGTTCATGGAACGGGCGCAGCGGCGGCTACTGATCACCTACCCCAAACGTCAGCAAGGAAACAAAGTCTACGAGGGCCAGACTTCCTTTCTACCGCTGAAGCTGAATACATCCGGGGTCATCCCGCCGATTTTTGCGTCCTCGCTTTTGCTGTTGCCGGTCACGATCGCCAATTTCTCGCAGAGCCAGGCCGGCACCGGAATTCTCGCGACAATCACGACCTATCTCGGCCACGGCCGTCCGCTATACATGGCCGCCTATGTCGGGCTGATCGTCTTTTTTGCCTTTTTCTATACCGCCATTGTCTTCAATCCCGTGGAGACGGCGGACAATCTCAAGAAACACGGCGGCTTCGTGCCGGGGATACGGCCGGGCGAACGGACGGCGCAATATATTGACACGATCCTGACCCGCATCACGGTTCTCGGCGCCGCCTATCTTGCCCTTATCTGTCTGTTGCCGGAGATGCTGATCTCCCAAGCGGCGCTGCCGTTTTATTTCGGCGGAACTTCACTCCTCATCGTGGTCAGCGTCACCATGGATACGGTGGCTCAGATCATGGGCCATCTGCAGGCGCATCAGTATGAGGGGCTAATAAAGAAAGCCAAGCTGCGGGGCAGACGCAGATGAGACTGGTCCTTCTTGGACCGCCCGGCGCCGGGAAAGGCACTCAGTCGGCGCGGCTCAAGGAGAAATATCATATCCCGCAATTGTCCACTGGAGAAATGTTGCGCGCCGCGGTCAAAGCCGCGACGCCGGCCGGGCTCGCGGCAAAGGCGATCATGGACAAGGGCGGCCTCGTGCCGGACGAGATGGTGGTTGGCATCGTCGCCGATTGTATCGCGGCGCCGGACGCCAAAGCGGACTTTATCCTGGATGGATTCCCGCGCACGGTGCGTCAAGCGGAGGCCTTGGCCAAAATGCTGGGCGCCAAGAACCTCGATCTCGATGCCGTCATCGAACTCAAGGTGGACGAGGCGGCGTTGCTTGCGCGGATCGCGGCGCGGGTGGAGGAAACGCTAGCGTGCGGCGGAACGGTGCGTGCCGACGATACACCGGAGGCGTTCAAAACCCGGCTCGACGCCTATCGTGCCGAGACGGCGCCCGTCGCCGCCTTTTATGCGAAAAAGGCGTTGCTTAAAACGGTCGATGGGATGGCGCCGGTCGGCGCCGTCGCCACGGCGATCGAACAGGTACTCGACGGCGCCGCCGGGGCCGCGCGCTTGAGCTGACCCGGTACTCGCGAGGTAAAAATTTGCGGTCTGCAGCGCGCCGGGCAGGCTTCATCGTTCCGCGGGCGCTCTGCCGCGGCCGGGCAGCCTTTCAAACGCAGTAGCTCAGATTTCCGTCGTCTTTGCCGGCCAGCGCCCGCATCTCGGCGAGCGTGCGATTGTCGAGCACGGTTGCGATCGCGTTGCGCGCTTCGAGCATGACGAGACGGACACAGCAATGTTGCTCGTCGGCGCAATCCTCGCAGCGCCGGTAGGAATTCTTGCTCGCGCAGGCGACGGGAGCGAGCGGCCCGTCAAGGACGCGAACGATATGGCCAACCTTGATTTCTTGCGCTGGCCGGGCCAATGCGTAGCCGCCGCCTTTGCCTTTTTTTGAAAAAACGAAGCCGGCGTTGCGCAGTTCGCCGAGAATCGTGTCGAGAAATTTTTTCGGAATTTCATTCGCATTGGCGATGTCGTTCACGAGCGTCGGCTCACCCACCGGGCGTCCCGCAAGGTGAACCATCGCTTTCAGACCATATTTTCCTTTTTTCGTGAGCATTCTTCCACCCTCGGCGGGCAATTTCGCCGTCCAACCGGATCCAGCCGCCGACAATATTGAGCCGGTTCGCAAATATCCACACGTT
The DNA here is from genome assembly GCA_050728755.1 of Methylocella sp. Classification (GTDB taxonomy): domain Bacteria; phylum Pseudomonadota; class Alphaproteobacteria; order Rhizobiales; family Beijerinckiaceae; genus Methylocapsa. The sequence continues at coordinate 796 of JBOHJU010000160.1, read as the reverse complement.
TTATAGTCTTTGAAAAAATGCCGTTGTTCCGGAGTCCCGTCGATGACGAGTTGCCATCTTCAGGCGCCGGTTGGAGGCGGCACGTAAAGCCGAGCATCAAAAAGCGCCTGAAACGGGCGGCGGCCATATACGGCGGCAGCCAGCGTGAGCGCGCAAAATCACCCGCCGGCCGCAACGTCAAACGCACCGCGGCCGATGCCGCCACCGGCGAGGATCGCGCGCTTGCCGGAATGATTGGGCGCTCCGACCACGCCTTCCTGTTCCATCCGTTCGACGAGAGAGGCGGCTTTGTTATAGCCGACCGACAGGCGGCGCTGGATATAGCTCGTCGAGCATTTTTTGTCGCGCAGTACGATAGCGACGGCGCGGTCGTAGAGTTCGCCCGCTTCCTCGGCATCCATGCTGCCCGCCGCCGGCCCGCCGCCATCCTCGCTATCCCCGTCGTCGTCCTCGGTGATCGCGTCGAGATATTCCGGCTGCCCTTGAGTCTTCAGATGCGCGACGATCTTTTCGACCTCGCTGTCGATGACAAAAGGCCCGTGCACGCGGGAAATGCGGCCGCCCCCCGCCATATAGAGCATGTCGCCCGAGCCTAAAAGCTGCTCGGCGCCCTGCTCGCCCAAAATCGTGCGGCTGTCGATCCTGGAGGTGACTTGGAACGAAATGCGAGTCGGAAAATTCGCCTTGATCGTCCCGGTGATGACATCGACGGAGGGGCGCTGCGTCGCCATGATGAGGTGAATGCCCGCCGCGCGCGCCATCTGGGCAAGCCGCTGGATCGCGCCTTCGATGTCCT
>JBOHJU010000159.1:0-6778 GCA_050728755.1 Methylocella sp. | reverse complement strand
GCCTTTTGCAGGGTCAAGCCGATATCGTCGAGCCCGTTCGAGAGGCAATGCTTGCGGAAAGGGTCGATATCGAAGGTGACGCCGCCGCCGTCTGGGCGGCGAATCTCCTGGGCTTCGAGATCGATCGAGAGCGTTGCATTGGCGCCGCGCTTGGCGTCATCCATGAGCTTGGCGAGGTCTTCTGGCGAAACAATGATCGGAAGAATACCGTTCTTAAAGCAGTTGTTATAGAAAATATCGGCAAAACTCGTCGAGATGACGCAGCGGATCCCAAAGTCGAGGAGCGCCCAAGCGGCATGCTCGCGCGAGGAGCCGCAACCGAAATTATCTTGCGCGACAAGAATTTTGGCGTTGCGATAGGCCGGCTTATTCAAGACGAACTCGGGATTTTCGGTTCCATCCTCGTTGTAGCGAAGTTCGGCGAAAAGCCCGCTGCCCAAGCCGGTGCGCTTGATCGTCTTGAGATATTGTTTTGGGATGATCATGTCGGTGTCGACATTGGTCATTTCGAGCGGGGCCGCAACACCGGTGAGCGAAGTGAATTTTTCCATTTTGGCCCTAACTAACTGTTCAAATTCCGCACCTACATCCTTGTATCGTAGAGGCGCGAGATCGCGGCGCTCGCCTGGCTTGCCCGGTGACGCGGCAATCCGGCACCCGGAAAATCAGTTCGCGAGGGCGGGGTTGATGGTCTTGCAAGCCTCGACCAAATCCCGCACCGACCCGACCGATTTTTCGAACATCTGCTTTTCCGATGAATCGAGTGCAACCTCGACAATTTTCTCGACCCCGTTGGCGCCGATCACCGCGGGCACACCTATATAAAGGCCGTTGACGCCATATTCCCCGCTGAGCTTCACCGCGCATGGAAATACCCGGCGTTCGTCTTTAAGATAGGATTCGGCCATCGCGACCGCCGCCGCCGCCGGAGCATAAAACGCCGATCCCGTCTTCAAAAGACCAACGATCTCGCCGCCGCCCTTGCGGGTCCTCTCGATGATCGCGTCGAGCCTTTTTTGCGTTGTCCAGCCCATCTTGACCAAATCCGGCAGAGGTATTCCCGCCACGCTGGAATAGCGCAGAAAAGGAACCATGTCGTCGCCGTGGCCGCCGAGGACGAAGGCGGTGACGTCTTCGACCGAAACCTTCAATTCCTCGGAGAGGAAATAGCGGAATCTTGCCGAATCGAGAACACCGGCCATGCCGACGATCATGTTCGGCGGGAGATTCGAGGCTTTCTGCAAGGCCCAAACCATTGCGTCGAGCGGATTGGTGATGCAAATGACGAACGCGTTGGCCGCATATTGCTTGATGCCGGCGCTGACCGCTTCCATGACCTTGAGGTTGATGCCGAGCAGATCGTCGCGGCTCATCCCGGGCTTGCGCGGCACCCCAGCGGTCACGATGACGACGCCGGCGCCGGCGATTGCTTCGTAGCTATTGGCCCCTTCGAAGGCGACATTGAAGCCGTTGACCGGACCGGATTCGGCGAGATCAAGGGCCTTGCCCTGCGGCGTCCCTTCCGCGATGTCGAAGAGCACTATGTCGCCAAGCTGCTTCAGCGCTGCGAGGTGAGCGAGGGTTCCGCCGATCTGACCGGCTCCGATCAATGCGATCTTGCTCCGCGCCATCTTGTGTCCTTCTCTCTCGCCGTGCAGCGAAAACTCTTGAAAAATGTCCGCCGGAATCGTGCAGCTCGCTAAAGCCCGGGGGCATCCGATTGCCGCCCGGGGCAGACAAAGTCTAACAGTTTCCCTGGCGGTAGGGAAATTGCCTGCACCGGTTGAGTAGCCCGGATTCGGCTTCGCCCCCGCAGGCCCGGGCGTACAGTTTTCCCCACCCGGCTCTTCGTGATTGCTTAACCGGCGGGTTGCAGCGTACACAGCGAATAATGATCATAAATGTTTGAATCCAAGGGCTGGCTTGGCCAGTAGGCCCGGTGCAGCTCGGCGGTTCTCACTTTGTCCGCGACGGTCATGGCTGCTTCTTCCGCGAGAGCTTCTAAATCGTTGACGCCAAAACGCCACGGCGCACCAATCGCCGCGAAGCGCTCAACAAAGTTCGAAGTCGCTTGCTCGCCGGTCATGTGTGCGATCACCTCCTCGGCCATATAATCGAAGGATAGGTTAAACTGGCCTATGCGTTTTCCGATGTCCGCCAAAACCTTGCGGACCGCCGCCCCGGTTAAATACATTGTGTTGCCTTCCCAAATGAAATAGGTCGGCAGTTCAAAGCTGAAACCTTTTGCCTCAAGCAGCCGAAGAAAGTCATCGGCGACATAATCGCCGGGGATAAATGTAATTTTGGCATCAATCCCGCGTTCCGCGAGACGAGCCTTCTTGAAGCTGAGCGTATTCAAATCGTCAATTTCGAAATAAACGACTCCGGGCGATTGCTTTCGTACGGCCCTTGTGTCGAGCCCCGCGCCGAGGATGACGACCTGCCGGCAGCCATGGCTTAGCTGATCGTCAAGTCTGTCGTCAAAATAGCGGGTTCTAATCCTGACCATCTTTTCGACTGCCGGAAAGCCCGCCGAAATGCCCTCCGCCGCCTGCCTTGTCCTCTCATCGAGAAACAGGGGAACAACTCGATCAACGTAGAGCGGATTGGCCTCGATATTTTCGCGAGCGCGGTATTCCGCCACGATAAACGCTGTTCCCGTAACGTCCTCGAACCCGGCCATCGCCTTGCTCCTAAGCGTTTTCGCGCATCCAGTTGCATCCGGCAATTGCCAAGGCGAGAGCTTTTTGGCCCGGCGGCGCTTTGACATGCATGGATTCGATTGGCAATTTCGCGGGAAGCCAGCGCCGGTTTATTGACAAGCGGGGCGCGATCCGTATGGTTGCTACTCGCTCGTCCCGCCCGGTTCGGCCTTGACCGCGCGTCTCGCGCCGCATCAAGGGAAAATCAAAAATGGCGAAAGCCGCAATAATCAAGATCAAGCTTTTATCCACGGCGGACACAGGCTATTTCTATGTGACCAAGAAAAACGCCCGCACCAAAACGGAAAAGCTGGCGTTCAAGAAATACGACCCGGTCGTCCGCAAGCACGTCGAATTCAAAGAAGCCAAGATCAAGTAGTTTGGGAAGGTTCACGCGGCCGAGCCGAAGCGCTTTTCGAGTTCGGCAAGATAGGCGCCGCGTGCCTCGGGCAGGGGTTGACAGCGCGGGCCGAAGAGAGCGCGCAACAAAAAAAAGCCGGTCAGTCTGAAACCATTCCTTATGTCGGCGGGAGACGGCGCCCCGATTTCGCCCCGCAGAAAAGCTGGCAGCGGCAAAAGCCGTGCCTTGTAAGGCTCGCCCGCCGCCTTCGATACAGCACGTCCGGACTTTGGCGACACGTAAGCGAGATCGCTGGTGACGCCCGTCGCGGCGCATGTCTCAAGATCGAGACCGAACCCCATTTGGGCAAGAATCTTGGCCTCGAAGCGCACGATAAGCGGGGTCATTATTTCTGGCCTGTCGATACCGCCGGCGATTCGCATCGCCGCCTCGTAAAGCGCCGGATGCGGATCGCGCTCGGGGCCAAGGCGCAGCAACGCCGCGACGAGACAAATCGCGTGCAGCGCTTCCGCGCTCGCCATCAAATGCGCGGTCCGCAATTGCACGGGCTCCACCAAGAATGTGCCGAGATGCTCGTCGAGCCGCGCCCGCCAAACGAATTCGGCATGATTGCCCGGTTGCAGCAACGGCTGCATGCGCTTGGAGCGACCGCCCCTGACAAGCCCGAAATGGCGGCCATGCGCGCGCGTCATCGCCTCGACGATGACGCTCGTCTCGCCATGCTTTCTGGTGCCGATGATGAGGCCCTCGTCCCGCCATTCCATATTTGGTGTTCCACCATCGAAGCCGGCAACGGAAAACTATTTCGACTTAACCGTCTGAATTTCGACCGGCTTATCGATTTCCTTTTTTACATCGTCATTTGCCAGCACAGAACTTACTAGACATGATCGGAAATCAGGTGATGCCGCACAACTCCCAGTGGAAGAACGTATGCTTGTCGCTATGGCAGTTTCGCAAATATTAATGTCACCCAATTTCACTTCCCCTCTGAGCTGGTATGGTGACCTATTAATTGTCAGTTTGCAGGGCAATTCGAAAGTCCAATGCGGGTTTTTATTCTCACACTTTTGATTTTTCGTATTTCCGTTTGATGAAGTATAGTTTACCAGTGCTTTCATGACGCGTTCGTTTACTTGCTGCTCAGTTAAACTTTGACCAGGCACTATTGGCGGAGAAATACAGTTTACCACCGCACCTACAAACTCTTCGGCAATGTCCCGGCGAATATTTTTTACCGCTAGGCTTTCTTTGAAAACCATATACTCCTCACTAGCAAAGAACGGGTCGCCCTGTGACCGGTGAAAGAATAAATTTATTGCATATAAGACAACTAAAGACGATAAGACACCGCCACACGCAATAATAATAATCATACCTCTGGAACTTTGATCTTGATTTGCGCTCACGTTCTCCTCCATTTTATATCACGCTTATACGTATAGTATACTTAATAGTGCCTGTCCCCGGACGAAACAATCGACGCTCAAAATCCCCTCAACGGCTTGCTTCAAGGTCACTGATGAGCTTATCGATACGGCTGCAGCTATCCTGGCACCTCATGGGAGCAGCACCGTCGCGCCCGTTGTCTCCCGGGCTTCGAGCGCGCGATGCACATCGCCCACATCGTCGAGCGGTAGGGTCCGGTGCAGCGGAATTTTCACGGCGCCGCTGACCACTACGCGAAAAAGCTCGCGCGCCATTTTTTCTAAGTCCTCGCGTTTCGCCGAATACGTAAAGAGCGACGGGCGGGTGGCAAAGAGCGAACCTTTCGTCGATAGCAGTCCGAGATTGAACGCTTCGATGGGCCCCGAAGCAGAGCCAAAACTCACGAACATTCCAAGCGGCCTCAGGCAGTCGAGCGAGGCCGGGAAGGTCGCTTGGCCGACGCCGTCATAGACCACGTCGCAGAGTTTTCCTTTGGTGATCTCTTTTACGCGGGCGGCGAAATCCTCCTCGCGATAGAGGATCGTGTGCTTGGCTCCGGCCTTCTTGGCGAGCTTGGCCTTCTCGGGCGAGCCGACCGTCCCGATCACGGTCGCGCCGAGCGCCTTCGCCCATTGGCAGAGAATGAGTCCGACCCCGCCCGCCGCCGCGTGAACGAGGATCGTATTACCCGCCTTCACCCGGAAAGTCCGGCGCAGCAAATATTGCGCGGTGAGACCCTTCAGCATCATCGCCGCGGCCGTCTCGAAGGAAATGCTCTTCGGCAGCTTGACGAGACGGTTCGCATCGATGAGCCGCTCCGCGGCATAGGCGCCGAGGTCCGTGGCATAGGCGACCCTGTCGCCCCGCTTGAAATTTTTCACGCCCGCGCCAAGGCCAACGATTTCGCCCGCGCCCTCGTTGCCGGGCGTGAAGGGAAGCGAAGGCACGGGATAAGCGCCGCCGCGAAAATAAATGTCGACGAAATTGACGCCGATCGCATGGTTGCGCACAAGCACCTCTCCGCGCGCAGGCGCGGGGATCTCGGCGTCCTCGATCCGCATCACCTCGGGCCCGCCAACCTCGTAAACCCGGACGGTCTTTGTCATGGTGTCCTAAAATCTTCGACTGAGATCCGCTAAACCTTGAATTAGGTCCGCGCCGATTCGTTTCGCCAAGCATCATGCGGCGAATTGCCCGTGCTGACAAGGCAGTGGGGAATGCCGGGCTATGAATTGATTTTTAGGTCGGACGGACGGAGTCCTCCATCTGCGGCTGTCCAGGCACCGAAAAGGAGCACCCCATGTTACGGCGAGCCGCGACGATTTCGAGCTTACCCGCGGCGTTTGAGACCGTGAAGCCGATGCACGCAGGCGGATTGGATTGGCGCGAACCGCGCGTATTTTGGCGCGCGGCCGGCCGCCGCCGGGCGTGCAGGCAGCGACCCTGGGGCATTCTTCTTCGGACCTGTAGCGGCAGATCATTCGGCTAGGATGCGCGCCGGCGGGAAGACAACCTCGACCAAAGTTCCCTCGTGTTCCTTGCTCTTGATGGTAAGTGAGGCGTGATTGGCCTCGGCCAAGGCTTTGGTCAGCGGCAGGCCTAGCCCGGTGCCGCGCGACGGCCTCGCGGTGGAAAGCCGTCGGAACGGCTCGAAAGCCACGCCGATGCCGGTCTCGGGCATACCAACCCCGGTATCGCGAATACGAATCACCGCGCTGCCAGCATCGGCGAGCGCGGTGGCGACAATGACTTGACCGCCCGGTTCATTGAACTTCACCGCGTTCGACAGAAGGTTCAATATGATTTGACGAAGCGAGCGCTCGTCGGCGAGAATGTTGGGAAGCGCTGGCGACAATGAGAGCCTCAGGGCGACCTGCTCGCGGCTTGCCTGCGGCTGCATGATCGAGACGCACTCGGAGACAATGCGATTGGCGTCGATCGATGCAAACGCGAAATCCATCTTACCTGCCTCGATCTTGGAAAGATCAAGAAGATCGTTGACGAGACTCATGACCAGCGTACCCGAGGCATGAATATCGCCTAGATAATCCTTGTAGCGCTGATTGCCGATTGGACCGAAACGCTGGTCCAGCATGACTTCCGCGAAGCCAAGAATCGCGTTGAGCGGGGTGCGGATTTCGTGGCTGATCCTGGCGAGAAAATCCGATTTCAAAGCGTTTGCCCGCTCGGCATCCTTGCGGGCTTCCTCAAGCTCCCGCTCGACGTTTTTCCAATGCGTGAGGTCGCGCAAGAGGGCGCAAAAGCGCGCCGCCCGTTGCTCGCCGGC
>JBOHJU010000158.1:0-6838 GCA_050728755.1 Methylocella sp. | reverse complement strand
TGACCGCGCCGCGCGAGCGCGAATAACCCCAAATTTCGTCCCTGCGAGAGTTATTTTGGCTAAACAGGACGATGACCACCTTCGCACCCGAGCAATACAAGGAAACATTGATTTTTCTCGCGACGGCGGGCGTGGTCGTGCCGCTGTTCCGGCGCTTAAAATTCAGTCCAACGCTTGATCTCGGCGATCTTTTCCGGCGGCCATTTGCGGTTCGGACCCATGCCAAATGGCGGCGTCAACGCAGGTGTTTGTTTTCCGCCGCAACATGTGGGCAAACAGCGCGGCAAAAAGGCGCGATTCGATCAACGGCCTAACGTCGTTGCGTTAAGTCCCACCGCTTCGGCATCGGCACCCCTTGCACCGTGAGGGATGTGCATTTGATGAGCCTCATTCTCTAAAAGCCCGGTCCAGGTTCTTGGCGCCGACGAAGGATTCTTCCTGCGCCTCGTCGATCCGGGCCGAGGCGACATCGGTTCCGATGAAATTCGTGTGCCCCAGGATCGCGCCGCGAAAATCGGCGCCGCCAGCCTCGGCCTCGGCGAGCGAGGCGCCTTTCAGATTAGCGCCTGGAAACTTTGCGAATTGCAGATCGGTCAAAGCAAGGTTGGCGCCCTCGAAATCGGCCCCGGCGAGATCGGCCGATTTGAGCACGGCGCGCATCAGCCCCATCGACTGGTTCCGCATGTCGGCGGAAAGGTCGGCGCCGGTAAATTTGGCGTTACGCAGACTGGCGCGGGACAAATCGGCGGCGACGCGGGCGCCGGAAAAATCGGCGCCATCGCATTTCGCCTCTTGCATCTGGCTTGCGAAAAGATTGGCCTTCCTCAAGCTCGCGCCCGAAAAATCCGCCGCCATGGCCCAGACCTGATCGAGCACCGCGCCGTCGAGCTTCGCACCGGAAAAATTCGTTTTGTTCATCCTCGCGGCGCGGAAATTGACACCGGAAAAATCGAGCCCGGAAAGATCGAGCCCATTGAGGCTTTTACCGGAAAGATCGGCGCCGGCGGGCGCCGCCTTGAGGCTTGCCTCGACCTCCGCCCTCGTCATCCCGGCCGAGGAAAACATCGGGCTCGAAAGATCGACGTGGCGCATCATGTCTTGGGTGTAGGCGGGCGGCGAGAGAAGGCAGGCCGCCGCGGCGAGGATCGTCCATCGACCAAAACTTTGCACCGACGGCGCTCCCTCCGGTAGTTGACCGAATTTTATATTCATTTCGCAACCATGAGTTCAAACCAAGAGGTGGGTCAATTTTTGCCGCCCGTCACCATATAATAGTGACGGTCATGTGGAACGACCGTTGGTCCTCCTAGCTTGGCCGTAACGGCCCAAGCGCGAGCTATTGCTTGGTCATCGCAGCCATCGCCGTTTAAGCCTTCTTGAACCGGTTTACCCTTCGTGACAAAAGAAAATATCGAACCGCTCCGCTCTCCTTTTTCCGGGGACACGTCTGCGACCCTCAAGCTCGCCGTGCCCCGCGCGATCGATCTCAACCGGGTCGCGACAAGGCGCGAGCACGACCTGCTCGGCGAGAGGGAGGTTCCGGCGGAGGCCTATTGGGGCATCCATACTCTGCGCGCGGTCGAAAATTTCCCGATCACCGGCATTCCGATCGGGCATTTTCCCGAGCTTGTCCGTGCCCTTGCGCTTGTCAAGCAGGCGGCGGCGCGCGCCAACCGGCGGCTCAAGCAATTGGCCCCGGAGAAAGCCGATGCGATTGATCGCGCCTGCGATCTCATCACCAAGGATGGACTCTTCCTAGATCAGTTCGTGGTCGATGCCGTGCAGGGCGGCGCCGGCACCTCGACCAATATGAACGTCAATGAAGTCGTCGCCAATCTCGCGCTGGAATTCTTGGGCCACCGGCGCGGCGAGTACCAGTTTCTTCACCCGATCGACGACGTCAACATGGCCCAATCGACCAACGATGCCTATCCGACGGCGTTGCATCTCGCCGTGATCTTCGCCACAGTGCCACTCGCGCGGGCACTGCAAGAACTTGCCTATGCCTTCAAGGCCAAGGCGGTCGAATTCGCCGATGTGCTCAAGACCGGCCGCACCCAATTGCAAGACGCGGTGCCGATGACGCTCGGACAGGAATTCGACGCGTTTCATACCGCCGTGAAGGAGGATATCGACCGGCTGAAAGAGGCCGCCGCTCTGTTCCGCGAAGTGAATCTCGGCGCGACCGCGATCGGCACCGGGATCACCGCCGATCCCCGCTATGCTTCGCTTGCCGTGGAAGAGTTGGCGCATGCCTCGGGCGAGCCGATGGTGCTCGCCGCCAATTTGATCGAGGCGACGTCCGACATGGGAGCCTTCGTTTTGTTCTCGGGCGTGCTCAAGCGGATCGCCGTGAAGCTGTCAAAAATTTGCAACGATCTGCGCCTGCTCTCCTCCGGCCCGCGCGCGGGTTTTGGCGAAATCCGCCTGCCGGCCGTTCAAGCCGGCTCCTCGATCATGCCGGGCAAAGTCAATCCGGTCATTCCAGAGGTCGTTAGCCAGGTCGCCTATCTCGTCATCGGCCACGATCTCACGGTGACGATGTGCGCAGAGGGCGGCCAGCTCCAGCTCAATGCCTTCGAGCCGACGATCGGCTTTTCCATCCTGAAATCCCTGCGGATGCTGACCGCCGCGATCGATACGCTGACGAGGCGCTGCGTCAACGGGATCGAGGCGGATCGCGAGCGCTGCCTAGGGCTCGTCGAAAACTCGATCGGCCTCGTGACCGCGCTCGGCCCCGTGCTCGGCTACGAGGCGTGCTCGCGCATCGCCCGCCGGGCGCTCGAGGAGCGGCGCACGGTTGCGGCAATCGTTCTCGAAGAAGGACTATTGACCGAGGTGAGGCTCAACGGGTTGCTGTGTATCGAAGCCATGACAAGACCCTCTCGGATCGCCATGGCGGCCATCGCCAAGCCAAAGAGATAGAGTTCGGACCGTCCGGCGCGGTTATTTCGCTTCGGCCGGCTTCGCGAATTTCAAGACGAACCGGTCGCTTTCGCCTATCGCCGCGTATTTTTCCCTGTCCTGATCCTTTAGCCGGTAGGTGGGCGGCAAGGTCCACACTCCTTGGGGGTAGTCCTTGGTATCTCTTGGGTTGGCGTTGACCTCGGACGAGCCGAGCAATTTGAAACCGGCTTTTTCGGCGAGCGCGATCGCAAAATCCTGCCGCACATAGCCGCTCTTGGCCTGCGGGTCCTGCGGCTGATCTGGCTTGCCACGATGTTCTTCGACGCCTAAAATTCCGCCAGGCTTCAAGGCCTTGTAGAACGCCCGGAAGGCGGCATCGGCGGTGCCGTCGCGCATCCAATCGTGGATATTGCGGAAGGTCAGCACGAAATCGGCGCTGCCGGGAGGCCCGATCTCCTGATCGCCGCCAGTAAATTCCGTGATGGTGGTCTTGCCATAGAGCTCGGGGCTCGCGGCAATCCGCGCCTTGAGCGGCGCGATGTCCCGCCCGGCGTCACCCGAAGCGGTATAGCGGCCGCGATCCTTGAGGTAAGGCGCCAGGATTTCGACCCAGTAGCCACCTTTTCCCGGCACGATCTCGATTACGTTCGAATCCGCCTTCACGCCGAAAAATGTGAGAACTTCCAGAGGGTGCCGGTAGCGGTCGCGCCCCTTGTTGGCATCGCTCCTCTGCGGGCCGTCAATAATCGCCGCAAGGGCGGGTTCGGGTTGTTGCAAAGCCGCGGCAATGGGCTGAACTAGACTTAAGCCAAAGTATAAGCTGAGAGAAATGGCGATCGCATACATCGTTGCGGCGGACCGGCAGCGGACCTGCCGATCGAGCTTATGCTTGGCTGGTATTTGCATTTGGCTCCGGGCCTTGAACATTTGCGGTCTCCATATATTCCTAAATCTCTTTTGGTACAGCGTGTTCCGGCTTAGTTTTCAAGCGATATCTCGGGAAGGAAACACCGCCCAACACCAAACTCCCGCCGCCGCTTGTGATTGGCGATCATTATAAGCCGTGACCTGGAAAACAATTGGGGACGCCCGCCAACTTCGAGTTCCGGGCTCAGTCAGCGAACGTCAATTTTCTGCTAATCAACCCAGCAGCGTGCGCAGATCAGCGACAGTGAGACAAGGTTTCTTGGCATGAATTATCCGATGGCAGTTGGCGCAGACCATTGCCATTTCGGAAACTTGCGTGACGCTGTCGGGCTGGAGTTCCTCAATTGGGATCTTGTGGTGAGCCTCGATGCAGCGCTCACCCTCTGAGCCGTAGCGTGCGACCGAATCTAAATCGCATGCCTCGCAGATGAGCTTTCCACCGCCTTTGTCTTTGTAAAACTTCTTGGCCAAGGCAGCAAATTCCCGATCACGTTCCTTGTACGAGTGGATGCGGATGAGCAGCCGCCCCTCCTTTCCCGCAATGTCGGCTTCGATATCTGCCTCAGGCATGGAGGCGGCTTCTTCCAATTTCACCGCCGACCCGGCGTTTGTCATCCCGAATATGTCTTTCTGAAGCTTGATAATGCGGTCAGCGGCCTTTCGGATTTCACTCGAGTTCGATTGTTTCCTGATCCAATCGCCATGGGCTTGAACGGCGTCGGCGAGTTGAAGGTGCTTTGCCCGTATGGAGGGGACGTTTTCGATGTCCGTCGCTATGGCCTTAAACCGGTCCTGGAAATTGATCTGGTATTCCGAATGGAGGATCGAGATGCGCAGGGGCGCCAGAGTCGCGTTTTCGCCGTCATCCTCGATGATGTCAAAATCCATGGAATCCATTACAAACGATTTGTTTTCAAGCGGGAACACTGGGGAGTCGGATAAATCCTCTCGCCGAAATTCAGGCAGCCGGGCCACGGCCATGACGAGCTGTGGCAGATGGAGTTTGCTGCGATTGTTTTTATCCAACTTTCTTAGGCGAGGCTTTCCCTGTGCTTGCACTCCAATAACCTCAGCGGGGATAGTCAGCTGCAGTGGCTCAAAAAGAACATTGATAAAGCGGTCTGCCAAGGTGCCTGCGGGCACATACTCGAACTCGCCGCGCCCGCCGGACGGTCGCCACCGAACAGTGCAAGTGGCCATGTTTAAGCCTTTGTAAGACTGATTCGTGCGACTACAATATCAAAACGAGAGTGATTCGCGGAGACGATTTCCTCTTGACGCGGCTCCGGTTAAGAAATAATGTTCTTCATATGTTCACGATCTGAACCTGTCTGCGGAGATCGGCCCTGTCTTATACCGTTGCATCATTTTTCTCAGGGATTGGTGGCCTGGACCTCGGTCTAGAGCGTGCAGGGTTCGACGTTCGGTTTCAATGCGAAGCAAATCCCTTCTGCCGGGGCATACTTCGACAACACTGGCCGCAAGTACCTCTCGACGAGGATATTAGGAAACTAAATGACGCAAAAATCCCTGAAGTTGACATTTGGGCCGCAGGATTCCCGTGCCAAGACCTCTCGCTTGCGCGCATGGGGCCGAGATCTGGGCTTCGAGGGAACCAGTCTGGGCTCTTTCACGAGTTCGTGCGGCTCCTTCGAGGATGCGCTCCAAGAGCCATTATCCTCGAAAACGTGCACGGCCTTCTCTCTAGCCACGGAGGACGTGACTTCACGATTGTACTCCAGGCGTTGGACGAACTCGGGTATGGCGTGGCGTGGCGTGTGCTTAACAGCAAAGACTTCGGAGTCCCCCAGCACCGGCGCCGTGTCTACGTTGTTGCCATGTATCGAGACCCAAGAGGCCCCGCAGAAGTACTATTTGAGCCCGAATGCGGCGACTGGAATTCTAAGAAGGACAGACAGGATGAAAAGAAATCTACCTCCCTCTTTCAGACTATCATTGGAGATACTGTCGAAGGGCCGCTCGTAAAAAGCATCGCCCATTGCATCTACGCTGAGTCGGCACGCCACACCGGAACAGACTGGTCTCGGAATTATGTCTGGTATCCTGATGGCCGCGTGCGCCGATTTACTCCCAACGAGGTGGAGCGAGTCCAGGGTTTCCCAGAGAATTGGACGTTCCCACGGCATTTCGATGAACGGCAGGCGGAGAAGATCAACAGCCTACGGTATCATGCCGTGGGCAACGCGGTGACCCCGCCGGTCGCGGAATGGGTGGGAAGGCGCCTCTTAGCGGTCATGAAAGCGGGTAACCACGAGGGCTTGCGATCGACGTTAGTCGCAGCCGAATGATCCTTGCAAAGTGCGAGCGCGCCTTCGGAGTGAGAAGAGTTGGTGGACCAGATTGCGCCTGAACGCCGCTCGGCGCTGATGGCCAGGATAAAGGGCAAAAACACCGGCCCGGAACTCCGCGCCCGCAAAGTAGCGCACGCGATGGGTCTTCGCTTCAGGCTTCATCGAGCCGGTCTGCCCGGCAAGCCGGACCTGGTCTTCCCCAGGTGGCGAATCGCTTTGTTTGTGCATGGCTGTTTCTGGCACCAGCATGCCGGATGCCCGCGCGCCTCGTTCCCAAAATCAAGAACTGAATACTGGGAAAGGAAGCTCCGCAAAAATGTTGAGCGAGATCCTCTTGTATTCGCGGCACTTAAGGCGCTGGGCTGGCGCGTCGTTGTGATATGGGAATGCGAGACTAACGATCCAGGATACTTGGCGAGGATGCTTCGCAAGTATTTTTCCGGCTGCTCACGACCGAACCGCTCCCGGCTGGTGAGATAAATATCGATCAGATCCTGGCGACCGATCCGCCGAGAAATTTGTATGTTGGTCAATGCGCCAGCCTCTCCAGCAGGTCGCGCACATGAACCTGGTCGGATTTGTAATTGCCGGTGAGCGTGTACATCACCAGATTGACACCCCCGCGCAGCGCGAGCTCGTGCTGGCGCTGCCCGCCCGGCAGCAGCGAATAGAGGCTGTCGCCGTCGGGGTCG
>JBOHJU010000157.1:0-6862 GCA_050728755.1 Methylocella sp. | reverse complement strand
GAGGCCGCCGCGGGTCTGCCGGCATAACGCGGCAGCTTGGCTTTGCCGCCCGCTTGGCCAAGCACCCATTCGAGATAGGGGTCGACAAAATTCCAGGCGCCCATGTTCCTTGGCTCTTCCTGGCACCAGAAAATATCCGCCCCTTTGAACCGCGACAAAGCCGCGACAAGCGCTTTGAGCGGGAACGGATAAAGCTGCTCGATACGCAAGAGGTAGATGTCGCGAATGCCGCGCTTTTCGCGCTCTTCGAAAAGATCGTAATAGACTTTCCCGGAACACAACACCACCCGGCGGATTTTCGCATCCTCCACGAGGGTAATCGTGCCACCATCCGGCTGCTCCGCATCATCCGGCAAAAGCCGATGGAAGAAGGCGCCGATTGCAAACTCGTCGAGCTTCGAGACCGCGCGCTTGTGGCGCAAGAGCGATTTTGGCGTCATCAGGATCAGCGGCTTGCGGATGTCGCGCTTCAATTGGCGCCGCAAGATGTGAAAATAATTGGCGGGCGTCGTGCAATTCGCCACCTGCATATTGTCCTCGGCGCACAACTGGAGAAAGCGTTCGAGCCGCGCCGAGGAATGTTCCGGCCCCTGACCTTCGTAGCCATGCGGCAGGAGGCAGACAAGACCTGACATCCGCAGCCACTTGCGTTCGCCGGACGAAATGAATTGGTCGAACAAGACCTGCGCGCCGTTGGCGAAATCGCCAAACTGAGCTTCCCAAACGGTCAAGGCATTAGGCTCGGATAGCGAATAGCCATATTCAAACCCAAGCACGGCCTCTTCCGACAGCATCGAATTGAGGACTTCGAAACGCGCCTGTTCGTCGCGGATATTGTTCAACGGCACGTAGCGCGCCTCCGTCTCCTGGTCGATCAGGGCGGCATGGCGTTGCGAAAACGTGCCGCGCTCGGTGTCCTGGCCGGAAAGGCGCACCGGATAGCCCTCGTCGACAAGCGTCGCGAAAGCGAGCGCCCCGCCCATGGCCCAGTCGATACCCTCGCCGGTCTCGACCATCTTACGGCGATTGTCGAGCAAGCGCCGGATGGTGCGGTGGAGGTTGAATCCTTCCGGTGCCGAAGTAAAGCGAAGACCGATTTCAGTGAGCCGCGCGCGGTCGACGCCGGTGCGGCCACGGCGATCGTCCTCGGACCCGGCTGGCGCCGGCCTCAGACCGGCCCAGCGGCCGTCGAGCCAATCGGCCCTGCTCGGCTTAAAGGATTGGCTGGCTTCGAACGCGGTTTCGAGGTGATGCCGCCAATTCACTTGCAGCTTCGCGACTTCGCCATCGGTCAAAACGCCCTCGGCGACGAGCTTCTCGGTATAGATCTGAAGCGTCGTCTTGTGCGAGCGGATTTTCTTGTACATCACCGGCTGGGTGAACGCGGGTTCGTCGCCTTCGTTGTGACCGAACCGGCGATAGCAGAACATGTCGATGACCACCGGCTTATGGAATTTTTGCCGGAATTCGATCGCGATCTTCGCGCCATAGACGACGGCTTCGGGATCGTCGCCGTTGACGTGAATGATTGGCGTCTCGATCATTTTCGCAGTATCCGACGGATAGCGCGACGATCGTGAAAAGCGTGGCGCGGTGGTGAAGGCAATCTGATTGTTGATGATGAAGTGAATCGACCCTCCGGTCCGGTATCCCTTGAGCCCGGAAAGACCGAAGCATTCGGCGATCACGCCCTGACCCGCGAACGACGCGTCGCCATGAATGAGGAGAGGCAACACTTTCGTGCGCTCGACGACATCGTGCAATTGATCTTGCTTGGCGCGCACCTTGCCGAGGACGACGGGATCGACGATCTCGAGATGCGAGGGGTTCGCGGTCAGCGAAAGGTGGACCCGATTATTATCGAAATCGCGATCGGATGAGGCGCCCAGATGATATTTGACGTCGCCGGAACCCGCGACGTCGTCGGGAGTGAAGGAGCCGCCCTTGAATTCATTGAAAATTGCCTTGTGCGGCTTCCCCATGACCTGAGAGAGGACATTGAGGCGGCCACGGTGCGCCATGCCGATGACGATCTCCTGGATCCCCAAGGCACCGCCGCGCTTGATAATTTGCTCCAGCGCCGGGATCATGGCTTCGCCGCCGTCGAGACCGAACCGCTTCGTGCCGGTGTATTTGATGGCGAGGAATTGCTCGAACCCCTCCGATTCAACGAGCTTGTTGAGAATTGCGCGCTTGCCTTCCTTGGTGAACGTAATTTCCTTGCCCGGGCCTTCGATCCGCCGCTGCAACCAGCCCTTTTCGGCGGGATCCGAAATATGCATGAATTCGAACCCGATGGTGCCGCAATAGGTGCGGCGCAAAATCTTCAGCATTTCGGGAATAGTCGCGAATTGGAGCCCAAGCACCCCATCAATGAAAATATTCCGGTTGTAGTCGGCCTCCGTGAACCCGTAGGCGGAAGGATGCAGCTCTTCGTGATCTTTCGGGGGCTCGATGCCAAGCGGATCGAGACTGGCATGGAAATGGCCACGCATGCGATAGGCGCGGATCATCATCAGCGCGCGCACCGAATCGCGGGTCGCGCGCTGGAGCTCGCCGGGGGACAACAGAGCGCCCGCGTCGGCTTTCGCCTCGAGCTTGGCGCCGACGGACGTCCCCGCCTCGGCTTCCGTCCAATTGCCGTCGAGCGCCGAAACGAGTTCGCCGCCGGCGGCGGCGGGCCAGCCGGGCCGCTTCCAGCGGGGCCGTTGCGCACCCTTCGCTATCGTGGCGCCGTCTTCGTTCATCTGCGCGAAGAATTCGCGCCACGAGGGATCGAGAGAAGCGGGATCGCGCAGATAGCTATCCTGGAGTCGTTCGACATAGGCGGCGCTCACCCCATCAAGAAACGACGTCCGCGCGAAGGCGGAATTGGCGGCCGAGCGGCTCCCCGGGCCGCCGCCCGAACCATTTGCATTTCCATTCGTATCCTGGCGCGCCATCGCCATCTCCTTCGGGACGAAATCCTTAAGCCCAAGTTTTTAAGCCGAACTGCCCGGTTCGTTCAAACCCGCACATCATTTATATTTCAGCCAAGTCCGTATTGCCGGGCCGGCGAAAATATGCCCCTTCCCGGAACCAAACTCATCGCGGCCATTTGCTGGGCGCCGGCGTTGCAATCGTTTCCGTCAAAAGCCCTAGCCTGGCAGGGGCCAGATTGCCTGACCTTGTCCAACTTACATGCGCACACCTCTTGTTTTTCTCAAGGTCTGGCTCATCTGCGCAGCATCTCGGCAAGGGTTTTGCCGAGCCTTGCGGGCGATGGCGACACGCGAATGCCGGCCGCCTCCATCGCCGCGATTTTGTCTTCGGCGCCTCCCTTGCCACCGGCGATGATCGCGCCAGCGTGACCCATGCGCCGGCCGGGCGGCGCGGTGCGGCCCGCGATAAAGCCGACGATGGGCTTCGCGCGGCCACGCTTCGTCTCAGCGGCAATAAATTGCGCAGCTTCTTCCTCGGACGAGCCGCCAATCTCGCCGATCATGACGATGGAATTGGTGGCGTCATCGGCCAGGAACAATTCCAAGATTTCGACGAAGTCGGCGCCTTTGACCGGATCGCCGCCGATGCCAACCGCGGTCGTCTGGCCGAGCCCTTCCCGCGTTGTTTGATAAACCGCCTCGTAAGTCAAGGTTCCCGAGCGCGAGACAATTCCGGCCGAGCCGGGCTTAAAAATATTGCCCGGCATGATGCCGATCTTGCATTCTCCGGCGGTCATCACGCCGGGGCAGTTCGGCCCGATCAGCCGCGATTTCGAACCGCATAGCGCCCGTTTGACCTTGATCATGTCCGCCACCGGAATCCCTTCGGTGATGCAGACGATCAGCGGCATTCCGGCGTCGATCGCCTCGTAGATTGCGTCCGCCGCGGCGGGCGGCGGAACATAAATGACACTGGCCTCGGCGCCGGTCGCTTTGCGGGCTTCGGCGACCATATCGTACACCGGCAGGCCAAGATGGATCGCGCCGCCCTTGCCGGGCGAGACGCCGCCGACCATCCTTGTGCCATAGGCGATCGCCTGTTCGGAATGGAAGGTGCCGTTCTTGCCGGTAAATCCCTGGCAAATGACCTTCGTATCCTTGTTGACGAGGATCGCCACTGATTCAGGCCTTTCCGGCCGCCGCGACGATTTTCTGGGCGGCATCGTCGAGGTCGTCCGCTGGAATGACATTGAGGCCGGAGCGCGCGATGATTTTCTTGCCGAGCTCGACATTGGTACCTTCGAGCCGCACGACCAGAGGGACTTTGAGGCCCGTTTCCTTCACCGCGGCGATGACGCCCTCGGCGATGATGTCGCATTTCATGATCCCGCCGAAAATATTCACCAGAATACCTTTGACGTTTGCGTCGGCGGTGATGAGCTTGAACGCTGCCGCCACTTTGTCCTTGGTGGCGCCGCCGCCGACATCGAGGAAATTCGCGGGCTTGGCGCCATAAAGCTTGATAATGTCCATCGTCGCCATGGCAAGACCGGCGCCGTTCACCATGCAGCCGATCGTGCCGGAGAGCGCGATATAATTTAAGTCAAATTTCGACGCCTCGATTTCCTTGGCGTCCTCGTCGGTTTCGTCGCGCAGAGCGGCGATCTCCGGATGCCGGTAAAGCGCGTTGTCGTCGAACGAGATTTTTGCGTCGAGGCATATGAGCTGGCCCTCCGCCGAGACGATCAGCGGGTTGATTTCGAGCATCGCCATATCCTTGGCGACGAAGGCCGCGTAGAGCTGCGCGGTCAGTTTTTCCGCCTGTTCGGCGAGGCCGCCGGAAAGGCCGAGGACGTCCGCGACCATCCGTCCGTGGTGTGGCATGATCCCGGTAGTCGGATCGATCGTGAAGCTGGCGATCCTGTCCGGCGCCTGACGTGCTACTTCCTCGATGTCCATGCCGCCCTCGGTCGAAACAACGAAAGCGACGCGGCTCACGGATCGATCGACGAGGACGGAAAGATAGAACTCCTTGACGATATGGGCGGCTTCCTCGAGATAAATCCGGTTGACTTGCTTGCCGGCGGGGCCGGTCTGGACCGTCACGAGGGTCCGGCCAAGCATTTCGCGGACAAAGGTCTCGACCTCGGCGACCGATTTGCCGATTCTTACTCCCCCTTTGCCTCCGGCCTTCTTCTCTTTGAAGGTGCCTTTGCCGCGCCCGCCCGCGTGGATTTGGGATTTTACAACCCAAACCGGCCCGCCCAGTTCTGTTGCTGCCGCCACCGCGTCGGCGGCGCGCAGCACCAAGATCCCGCGCAGAACCGGGACGCCGAATTCCTTGAGGACGGCTTTGGCCTGGTACTCGTGGCTGTTCATTTACGATCTTTCCAGGAGACCCTCTAGCAGTTTCCGCGCCAATTCGCTCCGATTCGTGGCAACACGGCGCATCAAGGCCAAAAGGGCATGTGGTGGCGAGGCAAAAACGATTGCCTGATTCTAAGTACAGCCGCATACGGCCGCACGAACTTTTGCCTATTCCGGATTTGCGGCCGCCGCCTTTCATGTATCTTTCAGGGAAGATCATGTGGATTTGCCGGATAGGAGTTAGCTGTCGGATTTATGGGGCGAATAGATCCAGATGAACAAGACCACCAAAACATCGACGGCGGCATGCAGGACGATCACTTGAATGAGAGGCGGGACGCCCATTGGATCAATCCATCCCGATGAAGTCGTAAGAACCGGCGATTTCAACGTGTGAAAGAAATCGACCAGCGCCCGCCTTTGCTCCGTCACTTCAATGAGAGCGCCCACGTTGAAGTAAGCCATGACGAGGAATCCAACCGTTAAAGCTAGCTTCATGGACCAATGACCAATCATTTTCCCGGCGCTTGCAAGAAAGGCTATCAAGCCAAGGACAACGACGATCTCAATGTTCCAAAGGGTGGCCGTGGCGTTTGAGCGCTCGAATAGGATCGGCAGTAGGTCCTTCGGTTCCATTTTCGTCCCGCTTTCGAGTATGCGCGCGCCTGCCTTGAGGCTGTCGCGGTGCCTGTACCGCCACTCGGCACCGATCTTTCCGCTATGGGATGCGGCAGGAACCCTGTAGCGGACCTCGCCCCCACGCCTGCGAAAATTCAGTCAGCGAGCGCGAGGTTAATCGTCTCGCAAGCCGCCACCGGAGCATGTGCCGAAAAAGTTGCTCGACTTTTTCGATTCTGACATGCTCCAACTCTTCGATTTTGAGCTGCGCCCTTATCGATCAAATGATTCCATTTGATCGGGATGCGCTGTAGGTCTCCCCGAGCCGATCGATTTTTCAAACATCGGCCGTTTGGGTGAATCGAGCGCAACCTCGACTATTTTCCCGATGCCGTTGGCGCCTAGACATCCTCGACCTCATATTTCCCGTCGAGCTTCGCCGCGCAGGGAAACACCCGGCGCTTGTCCTTAAGATTAGGAGTGCGTCATCGCGATCGCCGCCGCCCGCGGCACTTTATACCCTATTCTTCGCTCATCCGGACGCGCAAATTTTCGCTGATCTTGTCGAGAAAACTCGTCGTCGAGAGCCACCGCTGCTCGGCGCCGACAAGGAGGGCAAGGTCCTTGGTCATGTAGCCGGCTTCCACCGTGGCGACGCACGTCTCTTCGAGAGCCGGCGCGAAATTCGCGAGCTCGGCATTGCCGTCGAGCTTGGCGCGGTGCGCCAATGCACGTGTCCAGGCAAAAATCGAGGCGATCGAATTGGTCGATGTCTCTTTGCCTTTTTGATGTTCGCGGTAATGCCTTGTCACCGTGCCATGCGCGGCCTCGGCTTCGACCGTTTTGCCGTCCGGAGTCATCAGCACCGAAGTCATGAGGCCGAGCGATCCGAATCCCTGCGCGACGATGTCGGACTGGACATCGCCGTCATAGTTCTTGCAGGCCCAGACATAGCC
>JBOHJU010000156.1:0-6928 GCA_050728755.1 Methylocella sp. | reverse complement strand
GGGTCTTCCACATCCAGCCGATCAAGGCGAGGAAGGAGATCAATTCGACCGGCTCCTCGATGTAGAGGATGGTCATCCAGTAGGTGGTAAACTCGGGAGCGAACGAATCGAGCCCCGCGAATTGGCCAAAAACCTGCTCGTAGATACGAATGCCGACATAGAAGGTGTTGATCGCGATCGTACCTAAAATCAACGGAATCCCGTTGAAAAGCGGCGCTTCGGCGACGGCAGCAGCCTCGCCAGTGCGCGCAGTTCCTGTTACTAAGCTCATGTCACTTGCCTCTTTGCTGTTGAGGATTAAGGTCGGGTTTTGGCGTGAGCACACGTGGCACCGGCCACCTCGGGACGGGCGCCAATTGGATCGACGGCGCCAAACAACCGGCCTGTCTCCAGCGCCTTGTTTAAAGCCAGCCATGGGAAGGGACAATATACCGGCGGAGGGGTAATTTGCAACCTATATGGGTAGGTGTAGCCTACCTATATAGGCAGGATTGCGTCGATTTCCCGGCGGCGGTTCGGTCGTGGCGCGGCGCAAAAAATCACACGTAACTCATGTATATATCAAATATAATACGCAAATATCCTGCATGCGCATATAATTGTCGGTTCGATTAGAGGCCGGCAGGGCAATTGCCGCGCGTGTTAATGCTATACTTTTGTTCCGGCTTGCCGGGCCGCCAGCCTTCCGCAAACCGATGAGCTAGCGCGCATTGCGCCTGGTCTCCCGGAATGCCCGCCAGTCCCAAGGCGGGCGGAGATTTGGCACGGCGGCCGATAACGTTCTCCCGCCGTATTCGCGTACCGTGGCGGATCGCGGCGCGCCGAGACATGGCTTGCGCAAATCTTTCGAATATTCAGCGGCGCGAAATCGGTTAGAACCTATCCCATGCGGCTGCGATCGAATATGAATTCGACCGGGGACACCCAACGCGAGGGACCATGGCGGAAGACCGGCGCGCTTGGGCGCGGGCCAATGCGCGCTATCGCTGGCGCGGAATTCCGCTTTCGCGCCGGGGCCGGCCTTTGCCTCGCCGTTTATTTCTCAGGGGCCATGGTTGCGCTTGCACCTGCGGGCGGCTTGTACGCGGCGGACGGACTTTGTCCGGGCGAGGGCGGCACCAGCGGCCGGGTCGTCTCGGTCGACGCGCGGCTCGAATTGACTCTCGCAAGCGGCACCCGGCTCAAAATCGCTGGCGTCGATCCGCCACGCCCGACGCCGGACGATCCCGATCTCGACGTCCGGACCCGCGACAGGCTCGCGCAATGGCTGGTTGGGCAAGAAATACTCTTTCGCAGGCTCGAACCTAGCCCGGATCGCTGGGGGCGCGTCATTGCCTTCGCCTTCGCCGTCGCGCCGGAATCGACCGGGCGACCGGGACCGGCGCGCCTGCCGGTCGGCGAGGCGCTCATCGATGCCGGCTTTGCGCGTTATGAACCAAGCGCGGCGGCGCGCCCGTGCCGGAGCGCCCTCCTCGCCGCCGAGGCCGGGGCGCGAGCTTCCGGGCTTGGCCTTTGGGCCGATCCGTATTATGCGATCATCGCCGCGGCAGATCGCCCGTCCTTCGCCGAAAAGGCCGGCTCATCCGTTATCGTCGAAGGCCGGATTACCAGAGTGGCCAGCCGGAGGCCGCGCATAACGCTCTACTTTGGGCCACGCCAGGGTTGGGATTTTTCGGTCACGATCTTGCCACGCAGCAGCAAAACATTCGCGGCGGATTATGCCAGTCTTGCGAGCTTGACCGGCCAAACCGTCCGTGTGCGAGGACTTCTCGATATCCGCTTCGGACCGCAAATCGAAATCTCGGACCCGGACGAGGTGGAGCCGGCCGGGCAAGGGCAGGACGCGGCCGCAAGCTCCGCCGCACCAAGACCCACACCACGATAAGGCGCGAGCGCGCATGGGGTTTTCCGCGAACGTCGCCGGTTCGAGGCGAACGAAAGGCAGTTCCGGGCCGGGTGCGCGACTGGCCGCGGGGGTCGTGGCACTTCTTCTTTCCGCCTGCGCCGCGATGGAGCCACAAGACAGCACCCCCTTCAACTCGGCGGTGCCGGTGCCGCCGCCCCGCACGCCTGCCGCCGACACGAAAACATTGGCGGAACACCGGCGCATGATCGCCTTGTTCGACGGCGAGTACAGATTTCCTCCCGCCGAAGCCTACCTTAACGAAATTCTCGTCAAGCTCGCCAACGCGGACGAACGCGCAAGCGAACCTTATAAGGTGACGATCCTGAATTCGCCGATCGTCAACGCCTTCGCGCTGCCGCCCGGCGAGCTCTATGTGACGCGGGGCCTCTTGGCGCTCGCCAACGATGCCTCGGAAGTCGCGGCCGTGATGGCGCATGAGATCGCCCACATCACCGCCAAACACGCCCTGCAGCGCGAGGAACAAGAAAAACGCGCCGCGGTGATCAGCGAGGCCGCGAGCGTGATCCAAAGCAAACAAAAGAGCCAAGAAGTCGAGACCCTGGCGCAACGCACCATCGCGAGCTTTTCCCGCCAGCAGGAACTCGAAGCCGATCAGATCGGCATCAGGGTAGCCGCCAAGGCGGGCTTCGACCCGTATGGCGCGGTCCGCTTCCTTAACGCGCTCGGCCGCTCGGCGGCGCTGCGCGCCTCGCTCATTGGCCGCTATGCGGGCGCCGGCACGCCGGATCTTTTGGCGACCCATCCCTCCACCCCGAACCGGGTCGCGCAGGCGATCAACGCCGCGCGCCAGATCGGCGCCCCGGGAATCGGCACAACCGGCCGGGCGTCCTATCTCGCCGCGATCGACGGCATGACTTTTGGCGACGATCCCGCCGAAGGAGCGATCCGCGGTCGCAAGTTCTTGCACGGGCGGCTCGGATTTGCCTTTACTGCCCCCGAAGGGTTTGTGCTCGAAAACGCGGCCCAGGCCCTTCTCGGCGTCAAGGCCGGCGGCGCTGAGGCATTGCGCCTCGACGGCGTCAACGTGCCGTCGGCGACGCCGCTTGCGGCCTATATGGCCACCGGCTGGATCGACGGCCTGATCGCAAGTTCGATCGAAACCGCCGAAGTCAACGCCATGCCGGCGGCGACCGCCACCGCAACCGCCGGCGAATGGAAATTCCGTCTCGCGGTGGTCCGCTTCGAACCGGATCGCGTGTACCGGCTGATTTTTGCGACGCGGGCGCTCACGGACGAGGCCAAGCAAAGCTTCCAGGCGTCGATCGATTCCTTTCATCGCGTCTCGGCGGACGAGATCAAAGCCGTGCGGCCGTTGCGCCTCGCAATCACTGTCGCCAAGGCCGGCGAAACCGCCGAGTCACTCGCCGCGCAAATGGCCGTTCCAGACCATGCGCTCGACTATTTCCTGCTCATCAATGAGCTCGCCCGCGGCGAGGCTTTGCACCGCGGGGAAAGCTATAAAATTGTTATAGAGTAGGAATCGAAAGATAGCCCATCAGTCTGACCTATGGCCTCATTCCAGCGAGGTGCAAGAATTTTCAAATGAAGTGCACTTTTGGAAAAAACGGCCCAAATGTTTCCTCCATCGGTCTTGGCATGCGCATCCTCGACAGCGAAAAAAGAGACTGAGTAAATCCGGGAAGGAGACCCGCGGTGCGGGCGCGGGAAACTTCATTTTCGCCACGCCGGATCCTGGCTCACGCCTTTGCTTCCAAACTTTCGAGATCACTGATCATTCCCTCGATCATTTTCAGCCCAATCTGCCAGAAGGCGGGATCGCGTGCGTCAAGACCGAACGGCGCGAGCAGTTCCGAATGATGCTTGGTCCCGCCCGCCGAAAGCATGGCTAGATAGCGTTCGGCAAAACCTTCGCGTGCGCCCTGATAGACGCCATAGAGGGAATTGACAAGACAATCGCCGAACGCATAGGCGTAGACATAAAAGGGCGAGTGGACGAAATGCGGGATATAGGCCCAATAGCACTCGTAATCTGTCCCAAGCTCGATCGCGGGCCCGAGGCTTTCGGCCTGCTCGCTTATCCACAGGCCGCAGATTTGCGCCGCCGTCAGCTCGCCGTTGCGCCGCTCGACATGCAGCTGACGTTCGAAGGAATAGAAAGCGATCTGCCGCACCACCGTGTTCAGCATGTCCTCGACCTTGGCGGCGAGCATGGCGCGGCGCTGCTCGGCATTCGCCGTGCGCAGAAGCAGAGCGCGGAAGGTCAGCATTTCGCCAAAGACCGACGCGGTTTCGGCCAAGGTCAGCGGCGTCGGCGCCATCAGCGCGCCATTTGGGCCGGCCAAAACCTGATGCACGCCGTGGCCGAGTTCATGCGCGAGCGTCATCACATCGCGCGGCTTGCCCTGATAGTTCAAAAGCACGTATGGGTGCGCAGAGGGCACCGTTGGATGCGCGAAGGCGCCCGGCTGCTTACCCGGCCGCACCGGCGCATCAATCCAGCGCTCGTCGAAGAAGCGCTTGGCGGTGTCCGCCATTTTCGGCGCGAACGCATCATAGGCATCAAGCACGATCTCGCGCGCCTCATCCCACGGATAGACCTTCGCCGGGACATGCGGCAGCGGCGCGTTGCGGTCCCAATGCTTGAGCACGGCCTTGCCGAACCATTTGGCCTTGAGCCGGTAATAGCGATGCGACAGGCGCGGATAGGCCGCGCGCACGGCGGAAACCAGCGCATCGATGACCTCGCGCTCCACCCGGTTGGCGAGATGCCTGGCGTCCGCGACGTCCCTAAAGCCGCGCCAGCGGTCGGAAATCTCCTTGTCCTTCGCCAAAGTATTGGTGACGAGCGCGAAGATCCGGAGGTTTTCCTTGAGGCCCGCGCCAAACACGACCGCAGCCCTTTCCCGGGTTTTTTCGTCCGGATCCTGCATCAAATTGAGCACGGGCTCGATCGCGAGCATCTTGCCATCGACGTTGAAGCGCAAGCTTGCGATCGTCTCGTCGAACAGACGGTTCCAGGCGCCGTAACCGGTAATCGATTTCTCATGGAACAATTTTTCGAGCTTGTCGTCGAGCTGGTAGGGCTTGCCCTTGCGAATGTCTTCGAGCCAGGGCCTGTAATGCTTAAGCGGCCCCGTCGCCACTTGCGCCGCGAGACGGCCGTCGAACCGGTTCAAGTCGAGCTCGAAGAACAGCATATCGGAGGAAGCATTGGTGACGTTCTCCTGCGCATCGCCATAGAATTTCATCCGCGCCGGATCGGTGGTATCCTCGGCATAGACAAGCCCGGCATAGGCCATGATGCGCCCCAAAAGCTCTTCCAGCGCCTCGTAACGCCGGATCGCTTCAAGAAGCCCGCTGCCAGATGCTTTCTTGGCCAGCGCTTCGAGGTGGCCTTTGTAGGTGGCGTTGAAGCCGTTGCATTCGGTGGCCGCCTTGGCGAGGTCGCTCGCAAAGGCCGGCGAATCCATGGAAGGATAGAGTTCTGCCAGGTTCCACTCCGGCAAGGTGCCGAGTCCGGCCGGTTGCCTAGGATTCGCGGTGATCTTCGGTCTGGCGCGAAAAATGCTGAGGGATTTGCTGGTGGTCTTACGCGGCATGGAAAACCCAGATTGTTGGAACGCCGTCATAGCGGATCGCGGCCCCAGCGATCAACCTAAAGCGTGATCCCAAATATTTGCAGACTTTATTGAATCGGAACGAATAAAATGGGTGTCCTGCAGTTTTCGTCACAGCCGTAAAGAATCGCGTTCGTTCGTCCGTTCCCGCGCCGGCAGGGGCGCAGCGTGCCCCCCGATCAGGGGGCGCGGGTTCTGCTGAACTACAATAACGTCCAAACATCGAATGAGGGAGGAAAGACATGATCAGCTTCTGCAATCCACTGGCGACCAGCTTCGTAACCATTTGCCTTAGCGTGTGCGTCGCCGCTATGTCCGTGCCAGCTTCAGCTAGGGGGGGCGGCGGCGGCGGGCACGGCGGTGGCGGCGGCGGCGGTAGCCATGGCCATGGCGGTCACCCGCCGCCTCTGATCCTCGACAGCGGCGCGGCTGGCCGGGCGGTGAGCAGCAACTGCTTCAAACCGGTCGTCGATGCGCACGGCACAATCGTAGCTTATCGCCGCATCCGGGCTTGCGATTGAGAACCGGCCTCTCTCTCAAAATTTTCCAGTTCTGGACGCGAGGGTCCGCGCACGGACGCGCTCGGCCCTCTCGATGTAGAAAGCGGCCTTCGCCTTGCGATATTCTTCGAGAGCTCCGCCGACATCTTCGAGTGCCTCGTCGAGATGCCGTGGCGCGCGGATTTTTTTGAAATAGGCAAGATGGACCAAGGCCAGTTTTTCTTGCGTCTGCGCCCACATGAGCGGCACGCGCTCGCGGGTCCTTTCCTCCAGAGCGCCACGAAAAGCGGTGACGGACTCCTCCAGCAGCGCTGTCCCACTCTCGCGCTCGCCAAGGGTTCGAAGCGCGTTGCCCAAATTGGTCTGGGTAGAGGCCCAATCGAGCGGTATACGGTCGCGGGGCTGTTCGGTAAGCGCCCCGCGATAGAGGGTGATCGCCTCTTCCAGCTCCGCCGTCCCGCTTTCCCGCTCGCCAAGGGTTCGAAGCGCGTTGCCCAAATTGGTCTCAGTCCCCGCCCAATCGAGCGGAACACGATCGCGGGGCTGTTCCGTAAGCGCCTCCCGATATGCGGCGATCGCCTCTTTCAACCGCGCTGTTCCGCTCTCGCGCTCGCCAAGGGTTCGAAGCGCATTACCCAAATTGGTCTCGGTCTTAGCCCAATCGAGCGGTACACGCTCGCGGGTATTTTCCTTCAGTGCCTCGCGAAAAGCGGTGACCGCCTCTTCCAGCCGCGCCGTCCCCAACTCGCGGTCTCCAAGGGATCGAAGCGCGTTGCCCAAATTGATCTGGGCCTTGGCCCAATCGAGCGGCACGCGATCACGGGTGCTTTCCTTCAGCGCCTCGCGAAAAGCGATGACGGCCTCCTCCAGCCGTGCCGTCCCGCTCTCGCGCCCGCCAAGGGTCTCGAGCGCAGCGCCTAGAT
>JBOHJU010000155.1:0-6929 GCA_050728755.1 Methylocella sp. | reverse complement strand
CGATCTGCCCGGCGCGCGGCACCGGCGCCGCCCTGGTCATGCCGACAGTCAGCCTCGAGGTCATGAACAAGCACCGGGCCGAAATCAGCCAAGGCGTCAGCCGCGGCGCCATCGCCCTGCTGATCCTCGACGGTGCCGGCTGGCACGGTTCGTCGCGTCTCGGCGTGCCAGACAACCTCGTGCTCATGCCGCTTCCGCCCTCCGCGCCTGAGTTGAACGCAGTCGAAACCATAGGGGACTCTCTGCGCCGCAATTTTCTCAGCCACGGCGTCGGGGACAGCTACGAGGCAATTCTTGACGCCTGTTGCGACGCCTGGAACACCCGGATGGCCAAATCCGAGCTCATTACCTCAATAGGAATCAGAAAATGGGCACAGCTCAAAACTTAGGGCAATTGGTATAATTCCGTCACAAGCTAAAATAGATTTTATAGATCTGTTTCTTGGTGACGCCCGCTTGCTTAGCCATAGATCCTATTAGGTCAGGAGTAAATGGGGCTTTCGGACAGTCAACCGTAACTTTGTAAAATCTGCCGTTGATAGTGGCAACCCAATCTTCGTGGGTGGTCCCCGCTTTTTTGGACGAAAAGAAAACCCTAGCTTTTTTAGTACTGACTTAAAGTCTGAGCACGATAAAGGAGGGTGATGTCCGCTCATTAAACGTCGTTATGCCAGGCACGGCTTGGGCTCCAAAGGTATTGGATCATGGTAGACACCACCATGACCTGATTTAGCGCCATCTAATCTGCAGAGAACGGAACAAAGGTAATAACGAAAAATGACTGGCCAGGTCGCCCGCCGGGTGAGCAATTCATAAGCATGCTCCCGATCCTCCCCAACCAGAGCATCATGCACATATGAGCGAATCATACTGTCAAGGCGACGCTTAGCGTCTTGCATAGAATCCCCCTGGGCGGCCAACCCAAATTCCAAAGAAAACGCTTGCCATTGATCGCCCTTCCGCTCGACGATGCAGCGGACAGTCAACCCCAATTGGGGGGAAGCCGATTCAATACCAGCGCCGCTATGAATTTCTTGGTCGGCCTTACGACCCACATGCGCGACAATTTGCCGCATCGGAAGCGCTCCCATTCTTGGTAGCAAACATAACCCTGTCCCGCCTCAGGCAGCGACGAAACGGCCGCGCCCCACATTTAGCTTATAATGGTCGGAACTAAATGCAAGATCCAATTAGCGGCAGAGGCAGGGGGTCCTAACCGCGAAAACCTTCATCCCGGTACGAAATGCTTCCGTGCCTGAATTGTTGCCGCATCACGTTAATAATCGAATAATCTACAGCTCTGCAGCGTCGCCGTCGCCTAGACCCTTTGAACGAATGAGAGCGAGCGCGAGTTCCCGTTTCCATACCGGCCGGAGCTTGCGCCAGAGCCATACTCCATTTCAAGTGAAAATCATATCCATTCGAATCAAGAGACTGGGCCTATAGATCATGATCAACGAGCCTTGGGCTCAACGCCAATTCATAGGTAGACCGCGATTCGCTTATTGGTTCCTAGTCAAGAGGTAGATGATCATCCCGGTGAGGAGCGGAAAGATAAACGTCCCGAGCGCAATGCCGCCGATGAGCTTCGAATAGACGGCCTCAATCTTTCCGAAACGCATTTCATTTTTGGTGTTCTGCTCCGCGATTTCATCGGCTACGGCTTTTAGCGTGGTTTCGCGGATGTGCGTGGCCGAGCCGTCAGCGGTTTGGCTTTCCCTTCTAATTTGCGAGAGATCGTCGGCAACCCGCTCCCGGAATGTCTCGAACGCCTCCCGGTTGATGAAGGTCCGCTCCTTTTCACGGGCCAGCTCGTGATAGTGGTTCAAGACCTCAAGACGCCGCGCTATTTCCTCGGCAGCCAGGATTATCGCTTTATCCATCGCGGCGAAGCGCTGCTCGTGCAGCTCTTTCAGCGTTTCGACCGTATGGATCATTTAGGCTGCTCCTAAGGCGCGCACGTGTATATTTATTTCGTCCCGAGCCAAGCCGCGACGTTCGACCTGCCAAGATTGACCGCGTGGACAAGAAAAAAGCTCGATACCACCGCCCATTCGAATGTGTCATAGGGGGCGGGCAGCTTCGGCACGCCGAAATAGGCAGCGCCGAGGAAGGCCTTGCTCGCCAAGATCGTGTCGATATAGACGAGCCCGAAATGGACCGCGGGGGGGAGCCCTGCGATCATTGTGATGATGCGAAAGGTCGGCGTTCCGTAAAGCTGCACCTTCATGGCGGCCATTTGCGCGTCAGACGCGAGCGCAGCCTGCATGACGGCGGAATCAGCCGCCGCGCCGGCCGCAAATCCTGCCTCGCCGGTCGTGAGCTTCGTCCGCTCAAAGTCCGTCCAGGCCGCAACGAATGGCTTGATAATTCCACCGAAGGCGGAGTTGAGAATTGGAATGATACGAGCGAGCATCTCCACTCTCCATCATGCCTTCGGCGCGGCCGGGGCGGGTGGAGCGGCTGGTGCCCCCGGAGGAACCATCCCTGAGCCCGCCGAAGGCGTGACGGGGACCATCTTGGCTGCCGCGACAAGCCCGTAAACGTGAGTGACGGCAGTTGCCGCGGCAAGACCGGCGGCAACCTTAACGGCCGTGCTCGGCGCCATGAAAACATTCCAGCCAGTGAAGCTGTTGATCTCTTCCAGGATGGCCGGGAACTGCGGGAAGATTGCAGCGAGCGAGCCGAGAATGACGGTCTTGAAGCCACTTAGCCGGGCAGTCAATTTCCCCCATATCGAAGCGCCTGCGGCATCGGCCTTTTCGATTATCCCGCTCACCGCGCGATACTGCTTGATCTTCGGCCGCACAACAAAAATGCAAATTATTGCGATAAGTGCCGGGATGACAAAATAGTGCATGATGGTTTCCTTTGTCTCAGGGATTGTTGACCGCCCCATGTGGCGCGATTTCCGTAACCGGGACCTTCGATTCATGAACCAAAGGTCCGCTCTTGCGATTTGTGACCGGATCCACGGCGGTGATCGATCGGCGCGCCGCAAGGAAATTCAGAACCGTCATCGAAATTCCAAGAACAATAAAAACAGTGCCGATCACGTCGATAATGGTGAGCTTTTGTCGAACCGTCATGGCA
Source organism: Methylocella sp. (assembly GCA_050728755.1). Lineage (GTDB taxonomy): Bacteria > Pseudomonadota > Alphaproteobacteria > Rhizobiales > Beijerinckiaceae > Methylocapsa. The sequence goes on along the minus strand of JBOHJU010000155.1, from coordinate 3,836 downwards.
CGGAACTCCTAAGAATCACGAAGATATAGCCGGTGAAAGCGAGCGGAATCGGCGTGAAGAATTTGTCGGCAAAACCATGGTTGCCGCCGATTCCTTCAAGCCAAAGCCCGAGGGCTCCGAGCGCTGGGATTGTCATGAGACTGAGCATATCGAGCGTCATTTCTTGGCCTCGGCATTTCCAGTGGGAGGATTTGATTGCAGAAGAGCACTTTGTATCGATGCTTCTGTGGCTTCCGCCGATTTGATTTGCTGCTGCTGATTTTCGATCTGCCGCCGCAGGGCGTTTTTTTGGGCAACCTCGGCCGCCTGAGCTTCCTTGAGAGCGTTCGCGCGCGCTTGCATGTTCTTGATCGCGGATGCGAGGGCATCGGCGCGCTGCCCATGGCGGGAGGATGCGAATGCAAAGAGTACTGCCGCAAGGATTGCCACACCCGCAAACGCGGCCACACCCAAACCGCCGGCATTTGACACGTGATGAAGAATCGCGGTTCCAGCAGCCCCGGCGCCGGCGACAACGGAACCAGTGGCACCATGCCGGGCTTCCTGATTCTTGGCGCGGTCTAGGACGCCTTGGAGCGGCACGCCGGCCATTTGCAGGGCCATCGCCTCGCAGGCCGCCACGCGGCGTCCCCAGCCCCAGGCAAAATACCGCCATGTTTGCAGCGCGTGCAGAAACGAAAGCCGATACGCGCAGATGCTGTGGATCACGCCACTCGCCGGTGGCCATGACGAGCCGGCCGGGACTATCCGCCGCCAAACATCGAGTGCACGCGCGGGACCACTGTTGACCGCGAAGTCGAAGACGCAGAGGTCTTCGCCGGGGCGCAACGCGTCACCGTTCACGAGATTCCAATATTCGTTGCGATAGATGTCATCGCGCTCCGCGGCCGTGATATTGTACACCGAAGAGAGAGCCATCCCCTTCCGGTTGCAATACGCATCATAAGTTGCCTGTGTCACGCCTTCCATTGTCCGGCCGCCTGGATCGCGCGGGTCGTCCGACCCTCCCCCCTCGTATTTCAGAGTGAAGGCGAGACAGGTTTGGAAATTCGCAGCCGTCATGATGTGCTCCAATAAAAAAGCCGCACTTCGGCGGCCTTGCATTATGACAGTGAATGAAGAAGCTCATCCGATGATGTTCGAGTCTTCCTCGCGGTCCCGCAGATAATTGTCGAACATGCGCTCTAAGTCCGGCTTGTTGCCGGAAAACTCAAGCACGCCGTAGCTGTTGCGCTTCAAGTCGGCCTGCGGGTTGAACTGATTTTTAATGAACATATCCCAGCGGCTTATATAGGCGCGGCGCGTCTTGTCGCCGTGCCAGCGATGCTCGATCGTTCCTGGCACGTACCCGAGGTTGCGATTGACATGGACAAGCGCGCGAGATTCCCAAAGCTTTACGGCATCGCGATATGCGCCGCCGATCTCTTCGGGGATCGAATAATCCGCAAGGCCGGCAATCCCAAGGGCCATGTGGTGGTCGCCGGAGCCCATGCCGCCAAGTTCAAAAAGGCCGCCGACCTTGTCGAGGATTTCACGCACCCAGCACCATGCAAATCCGGAATGCGGGTAGTCGTAAGGGCCGCCGTTGTATTTCCAGAATTTCGTCCCCTTCGGCGCAACGGATTTCCCAGCATGGAAAATGCTCGCGAAGCTCACGTGGGCATGCAAATGATCATCGTTCGGCCCAAGATCGTAGGCAGTTTTCCTTCGACCAGCAAAGAGTCGTCGCGCGCACGGGAACATATGTGACGCGCATATGCTCGCCGAGATCGGCAAGATCGTGAGCACGCGCGCCATGGGCGACCTCGACGATCGTGACATGGACATTCGCCGCGATTAAAAAGAACGGAAGCTCCTGCCGGAAAGGCGAAGCCGTTGACCTTGGCAAGTGTCTGCCACGCGGCCGCCGGGCTCGTGCCGGCGTGACTATCATTGCCCGCCGCCGCGACGTAATAGGCCGTTGTGCCAATGACCAGACCGGCGAGTGGACTGAGCGCCGGCAGACTCGCCCCGGCACCGTTCGAGGCGGTCACGGCGACCGTGATCAACGCGGAGAGATCTGTCGATTGCAGCGCGTAAGTCGATGCCGTGGCGCCGCTTATGTTCGATCCCTCGTTTTGCCATTGGTACGCAAAACTCGTCGGGCTGTTGGCCCACGTCCCGGTCGAGGCGGAAAGCGTTTGCCCCCCTTGTGCCGTGCCGGTGATCGTAGGGGGAGAGATCAGTGTAGGAACACTTGGATTACCTGCGACGCTATGTCGAAACCAATTACACTTTGTGTCAAACAGGGCTTTGAGGACTGATGCAGCACTTATACAAACCATAGCGCGGCCTCAATATTCGACAGTGAGATGCACGTTGATGTCGCTCGTCGAGCCAAGCGTTATCGCAGCTACAGCAACCAAGACTATAAAAAAGGTCGTCTGTGTAATGCCGAAACCAACGTTTCCGGCGCTCCAAATCGTCGATGTTCCAAGACCGCTATCAGGAGCATTTAACGTGACATATCCAAGCAATTTGCTCAAATCTGCCGCATTGATCGCCGGGGTTGTTTTATCGGCCCATGTCGAAGAATTTGGGTTTGTCGCAAATAAATACGCTTTAAGGCTCCCCGTTACGACCGATTTTGACGTGACGCAGATCGATTGAAGCACCCCAGCCGGGACGGCGTTAGCGAAGGAGATGAGTTCTCCCACTTCTTGCCCCGCCGTATAGGCTCCGGCCGTGGTCGTCACGCCTATGTTCATCTCGGCGGTGCCCCTCGACACCCGAAGCTGCCCGGCCTGGTCCGAGGAAAGAGGATTCGTCGTGGCCGCGAGATACGAAGGCGGCCGGAAAGTCGCGGCGGCTTGGACGAGTGGCCCGGTCTGGCCGCTCGTGGTCGACCCTTGCGCCGCGGCGGGCGCTTGATTGGCCGAAGTCGCCGCGCCAGTTGGAAGCGGCAGACTAGCCGCGGAAACTGGTTGGGTGGCTTGAAAGAACGTGCCTGAGACCCGAAGGGGCACCCCTCCCGTCACGCCCTGGACTGGTGCAGCTGCTCCCGCCGAAGTGGCCGCCGCAGCGAGCGCGGTATTGGTTTTAATCGCGGCGAGATTGCCGCCTGTTTCAAGCGCAAGTGCGGAGGTGTTGAGATTGGTTCCGGCATTCGCGGTGACCGCATTTGTCGTTCCCGGCGTGGTCTGATCGATGCCGACCTTGCCAATGATATTGGTTCCAGCCGGGGTCGGGTTTGCTGCCGCCGCGACAAGCGCGGCGAGATTGCCGCCGGATTCCAAGGCCAAAGCGGAGGTGTTGAGATTGGTTCCGGCGTTCGCGGTGACCGCGCCGCCGGTTTGCTGCATCGGCTCAATGAGTCCCTCAGTGGACGGACTGGCGATGTAGGTCTTTTGCGCGATGTTGCCGAAACGCTCTCGGAGGCCACCTCCAGAGTGAAAGATGCCCCAGCACCGTCCTTGACGGCCTTGGACGTGTTGGTCGCGGTCATCTTATTCTCCTTTTAGGCGACAAGCGGGAAGGCAAGCGTCATATCGAGATCGAGCAGAAGTTCAGGGAGTACGCTGCCCGCATTTTCTGTAATGGAAAGCGTGGTGGCATTTGGTGTATTGGCCGCGCCGGCTAGACCGGGATGCATTTAGGTTGAAGCGTACCCGGCATGCGCGAGGTATCCCTGGCACTCGTCTGGTTTGAAGCAGTCGAGCAATTGGCCGATGCGTTTCCATGTCGTGTCAAAGGTTCGTTCTGCGGCTTTGCGCATTAGATGTTTGAGCTTGGCAAAGACCTGCTCGATCGGATTGAGGTCTGGGCTGTAAGGCGGGAGAAACAATAGTCTTGCTCTG
>JBOHJU010000154.1:0-6937 GCA_050728755.1 Methylocella sp. | reverse complement strand
ACAGGAGCCGGGGCTGCGGGCGGTGGCGCTGGCGCCTCAGCGACAGGAGCCGGGGCTGCGGGCGGTGGCGCTGGCGCCTCAGCGACAGGAGCAGGGGCTGCGGGCGGCGGCGCTGGCGCTTCAGCGACGGGAGCGGGGGGCTGAGCTGCCTCGGCTGCGGGCGGAGTTGCCGCGGCCGCGGGCGGGCTCGCCTTGGCCTCCGCCGTGCAACGGCTATAAAATTGCGGCCAGGTTTCGCCTTTCAAGGTGTCCGCCGCCTTGGCGGCCTGGTATTTTTCGCTGCAAATGTGGCGGACGTCGATCGGCGCCGGGGCGGCCTGAGCCGCCGCGGGGTTCGCCTTGGCCTCAGCCGTGCACTTGCTGTAAAATTGCGGCCAGGTTTCGCCTTTCAAGGTATCCGCGGCCTTGGCGGCCTGGTATTTTTCACTGCAAGTATGGCGGACGTCGAGAGCCCCCGCGGCTGCCGGAGCCGCGGCCGGGTTCGCCTTGGCTTCCGCCGTGCACTTGCTGTAAAATTGCGGCCAGGTTTCGCCTTTCAAGGTGTCCGCTGCCCTGGCGGCCAGGTATTTTTCGCTGCATAGGTGGCGTACATCTTGGGCCCAAATTTCGCTCGGCAGGATTAAGCTGAACACGGCCGAAGCCATGCAGAACCCGAGCAATAAGGAACGGCGAACCAACATTGGTATTCTCCTTGGAAATCTTCATCGCGAGGCGCCCGGAGCCGATGCGGCACCGTAGCTTTTCGAGCCTCCCGCGAAATCCGCCGCAAGTCAAATATAAACAATAGGCAAACGAATCGGCAAAAGTGCTCCGCCGTTCGGCGGCCGGCCGTATTCCGCGCGCACAATCGGCCACTCGTTACGAAGCGGTCGCGACTACGCGACCAGCCGGCGAAAGGAGTGCGCCCGCATGCCAGGGAAAACGATAAGTTCAGACACTCGAGCAACGCTTCGGCCCGGAAAGCCGACCGTCGGTTATTCTTCGAATCTGGGCCTCCAGCGTTCAGAATAGTTCGGGGTTCATCCGGGCAATCCCGGATCAGAAGGATCAGGGCAGATTTTGGTGAAAAGATGGTTGCATTGAAATCGTCTCCTTTGCGGCCTGGATAGCCTGTTCTTGAAGCGCGGCCAAACAATCGCCGCATGGCTTTCTATCGTGCGAATTCAGTTGGCCTACACGTGAGGACGATAGATGCAGGATGCGGCCGGCGAGATTCTCGAAACCCGTGTCCCGGCCCGTCTCGATCGTCTGCCTTGGGGACGATTTCATACGCTGGTGGTGGTGGCGCTCGGAATTACCTGGGTGCTCGATGGTCTTGAAGTCACAGTTGCGGGATCTATTGCCGGTGCGCTTGAAGCGAGCCCGCGCCTGCGCTTCACCGCCTCCGGCATCGGCTTGGCGTCGAGCTTTTATCTCGCGGGCGCAGTTGTTGGAGCGCTTGGCTTTGGGTGGATGACAGACCGGCTAGGCCGCAGGCTGCTGTTCTTTATTACGTTAGGTCTCTATTTAGTCTCCACGGCCGCTACGGCTTTTGCCTGGAATCTGGAAAGCTTTTGCCTATTCCGCATGCTTACCGGCGCTGGAATAGGCGGCGAATACAGTGCAGTCAATTCGACGATTCAGGAAATGATCCCGGCGCGCTATCGCGGTTGGACCGATCTTGCCATTAACGGCTCGTTTTGGATTGGCGGCGCACTCGGAGCGGCCGCATCGATATTCGTTCTGGACCCGGCCCGCTTCGATCCCGACATCGGCTGGCGGCTCGCTTTTTTCATCGGTTCCGCGCTCGGCCTCACAATTCTTTTTCTGCGGACGTGGATCCCAGAAAGCCCACGCTGGCTCGTCATTCATGGAAGGGAGCAGGAAGCAGAAAAGCTGGTCGGTGAAATCGAAGCCGGATTCCGCTTACATGGAGCGCGACTTCAGGACGGATCGATGCTCACGCCGATGCGGTTGCACCCGCGTTCCCACACGCCGCTGTGGGAAGTCTTTCAAACGCTTTTGATCGCTTTCAGAATCCGGACCCTAGTCGCACTTACGCTCATGTTGTCGCAGGCCTTCTTTTATAATGCCATTTTTTTCACCTATGCGCTCGTTCTCACAAATTTCTATGATGTCCCATCCTACAATGTCGGCTGGTACATTCTTCCCTTCGCGCTTGGCAATGTGCTTGGCCCAATATTGCTTGGCCCACTGTTTGATTCCGTGGGCCGCAAGCCGATGATCGCCTTTACCTATGCGGTTTCTGGTTTGCTGCTTGCCGGAAGCGGCTGGCTGTTCGCGCACCGTCTTCTCGACGCCACGCAGCAGACCATCATCTGGACGGTCATTTTCTTTTTTGCGTCCGCGGCGGCGGGAGCCGCCTATTTGACGGCGTCCGAGATCTTTCCGGTGGAAATTCGCGCGCTCGCCATCGCCTTTTTTTACGCGGGCGGCACTGCGATCGGCGGTGTGGGAGCGCCGTTTCTATTTGGCCGCCTGATCGCAACCGGCTCGCGCGACAGCGTTTTCGGCGGCTATCTGTTGGGTTCGGCGCTAATGGTCCTGGCCTCCATCATTGAGATGATCTGGGGCGTGGCAGCCGAGCGGAAACCGCTCGAAACGGTCGCGCGCCCCTTGTCGTCGGTGAAAGATTGAAGAGATGGCCCCGCCACGCGGGCTGACCTTCCTCGAAATGGCGAACCCCTTCGATAAGCTCCTTGATCGAGTTCCGCCTCCAACTCCGAAGTAGCGGATACAACGAGGCGGGGCCGCATTAAAGACGCCGTGTGTCGCAAGAGTCCGATGCAAACCTTCCTTGACGCTATCCAAATTGCGAAGGAGATAATGATCGCCGCTTGAGTGACAACAAAACCGGCCAGCCATGAAGGCGCCGTCCGTAAGATACTGCTCGCCCCGATGCGCAGATCGGGGGGATCGCCTCGAACGCATGGGTACCAGCATTTGATTCCGGATCCGGTCCCTCAAGCGCACAGACCCGATGCTCGGATCAATCCAAAGCCCTGGCACCGCCACTGGCATCAGTATCATTTGCCAACGCCCTACCGGCGGCAATATCATCCAAGGCAGTAGAACATTTTTCAACCGGCACCATCCTAGCAAGTTTTGGCATGAGAAGTAGCCATGGCTCAGAACATCGAGGACTATGCCATCATCGGCGATTGCCAGACGGCCGCACTCGTTGGGCGTGACTTGTCAGTGGACTGGCTTTGCTGGCCGCGCTTCGACTCTCCGGCATGTTTCACCAATCTCGTGGGCACAAACGACAACGGTCGATGGGTAATCGCCCCTGCCGTTCCCGGCGCCGCGACAACGCGAAACTATCGTGGCCATACATTGATTCTCGATACCACGATCGAGACCGACGATGGTGTCGCCATCGTCACCGATTTCATGCCGACAAACGCCCACGGCTCGCATCTCGTTCGCCTCGTGCGCGGCATAAGCGGCAGCGTTAAACTGCGCACGGAGCTCATTATCCGTTTCGATTATGGTTCGGTCGTGCCATGGGTGCGCCGCCGCGACGATGGAAGTCTGCAGGCGGTCGCAGGTCCGGATCGCTTGGTCCTGCGCACGCCCGTAAGACTTAGCCCGCGAGGCCGGACTCATGTCGGCGAATTCATCGTTACCGCCGGGGAAACGACGGATTTTACGTTGAGCTATGGCGTCTCTTACGGCGATGCGCCCAAAGCCATCGATCCTTATCAAGCGCTCGAACAAACCGAACGCGGCTGGACCGCATGGTCGCAGCCGGCCGAGGGCGCCGGGCAGTGGTCGGAGGCGGTGATCCGCTCGTTGCTCACCTTGCGCGCGCTGATTTTCCAGCCGAGCGGCGGAATTGTCGCCGCGCCCACCACCTCGCTTCCGGAGCAGTTGGGCGGTTCGCGCAACTGGGATTACCGGTTTTGCTGGCTACGCGACGCGACCTTCACTTTGCTCGCCTTGATGAACGGGGGCTACGCCGGCGAAGCGATGCGATGGCGCGGTTGGTTGATCCGTGCCCTCGGCGGCGAACCGGCATTAGTGCAAGTACTCTATGGCCTCGGCGGGGAGCGCAACATTCCTGAACGCACGCTTGCTTGGCTTTCCGGCTATGGTGGCGCAAAACCCGTGCGCGCCGGCAATGCCGCCGCCGGCCAGCTGCAGCTCGATATTTATGGCGAGGTTCTCGATGCGTTGTATCATAGCCGCAAGCTGCGGCTTGTTCGCGATGCCGCGGATTGGGCGCTGCAAATCGAGCTATTGAAGCATCTCGAAAAAATCTGGGAATTACCCGACGAAGGCATTTGGGAAGTGCGCGGGCCACGCAGGCATTTCACTTATTCGAAAATCATGACCTGGGTTGCGTTTGACCGCGCTGTGAAGAGCATCGAGGAATTCGGCTTCACCGGGCCGCTCGATCACTGGCGGCGCCTGCGCCAGCGCATACACGATGATATTTGCGCCAAAGGATTCGATCCGGAGCAAGGCGCTTTCACGCAGAGCTATGGCGGAAAGGATCTCGATGCGAGTCTTCTCATGATGGCCCTCGTTGGTTTCTTGCCGCCCGATGACAAACGCCTGACCGGCACGGTCGAAGCAATAGAGCGACACTTGATTGTGGATGGGTTGGTGCGCCGCTATGATACGCAAATGGGCGCGGACGGCTTGCCTGCCGGCGAGGGCGCATTTCTCGCTTGCAGTTTCTGGCTCGTCGATAATCTCGTGCTTTTGGGAAGGCTTGACGACGCGCACAGACTGTTCCAGCGGCTGCTCGGGCTACGCAACGATCTCGGTCTGTTGTCCGAGGAATACGACTGTGCGGCGAAACGTCTCGTCGGCAATTTTCCGCAAGCTTTTTCGCATATTGCCTTGATCAACTCCGCGTATAATCTCGCCCGTGCCGAGAAGCCCGCGGAACAACGCTCCGGCGCGAAGGTGCCGGAGGCCGGGGAAGATCGATTCGCGAAGTTTTGAGCGGCATGCCCGCCCTTAAACCTGTTATTCATAGCGCGGCAGTCGCGCCATCGTCTGAAATTCGCGCGAGCCAGCCGCGCACGGCTTCCGGATTCTCGAAATATCCATCGACGCCGGAAACCGTGCGGCCTACGGAAAATGCAAGCCCACCGAAATCCCCGATAATTTCGAAAACCGACTCATCCGTGACGTCGTCGCCGATGAATATCGGGTGGCGGTCGCGAAACGGCGGGTAGCGCATTAGTTCACGCACCCCCGTGGCCTTGCTGAATCCAACTTGCTTGATTTCCAAAACGGACTTGCCGCGAAGAAGTTCGATCGAAGCCGACGGATTTTCCAGGCAAATGCGGGCAGCGGCTTTGTTCACTACGTCGCCCGATTCCGGCGCAAGACGATAGTGCAAGGCGACCGAGTAGCCCTTGTCCTCGAAAAGGATTCCGGGTCTGCTTTCGGCGATCGCGGCGAATTTGCGCTTGAGCGTCGCATCGAGCGGTACCGTGCGCCGGATATCGAGGCCGCTCCCGGCCATGAGTCGAAACTCGGCGCCATGGCCGCCGACTGCGGGGAGTTGCAACGGCGCGAAGAGCAGATCCAGATCGCTCAATGGGCGCCCGCTGACGAGTGCCAGCGCCCCGCCGGTGCGTTCGCTGAGCCTATTCATGGCGTGCCGAAGGGAGGACGGAACCCGCACTTCCCGCGGTGTCGGCGCGAGATCGAGAATGGTGCCATCGACGTCGAGCAGGAGGGCACACGCCTGGAAATCGGGAACGAGGCAAGGTGCGGCGATATTCATAATCCACTTCTATCCATGGACGGTTATAGGCCGAATGTACATCGCGAGGCGAATTTAACTCGACTAAGCCCAGAGGTTGGCAGATGGACTCAAGCGGCCCTGAACGCGTCAACGATTTTGCGACAGCCGGTGGTTGAATTTAAGATTGGGTTCCAAGCCTTTGGGCTGTTGGGTTGATAGCGAACAACAGCTGGCGCCTTAATCGCGGCCATGCACTACACATTGGCCATGCGATCGAGGATCGCGTTTACGCCGTCGATTGACGTGTCGATCCAGTCCGCGCGTTTTTCCTCTTCGTTTTCGATTTCTTGGAGCGCCTCGGTTAGCAAATAGAGGACGAGGAGGCGCATTCGCGTGCCTTTATCCTCGATCCAAATCGGGCTGTCGCGCACCGCTTCCATGTAAGCTTGGATGAAAATTTGCGAAAATTCGACAAGTTGCTCGCGAAGTCTTGCCGCCGCGACTGTCGCGCCGGGCACGAGCCGGGCGAGATCCCGCTTGGCGGCGGCAACCACGTGAGCAAACGAGCGCAGCATCATCGCGACATCGCATAGCGGCGAACTTTTTGCGCGCCTTTGGTCAGGGGATATGGATCGCCCTTCTCCGAAATCGACGATCATGACATCGTCCTTCACGATCAGGAGGCGGCCAAGACGATAATCGCCGTGAATGCGGATCTTGATCGCCCCTTGCGGCTTCTGGACAAGCTTGCCGATCAGGTTGAAGCAGTCTTGCTGCCGGGCCAACAGGCGTTCCGCCCCGGCGTGCTTGCCGCCGCTCGCGGCTATCGTCCGCAGGCGTGCGAAGGCGCGCTTGGCCAGAATTGCTGCCGTGTCCGCTATCTCGCGGACATCGTCGAACGTCAGCGCCTCGGCTGCGAATGCCGGATCGGCAGTTGGTGCCGCTAGCGCCTGGTGCATCCCGGCCGTGCGCAAGCCGAGCCGCCGCATCTGCGGCACATAGGTCGCGAATTCGTCGTGTCCGGCACGATCGTCTTGCCCGGGCGTCAGCGCGGCTGTCTCGAGGATGCGCTTCAACGCTTCGAGCGTCCATGTCCAGGCATCGCCCTGGTTGCGCATGAAAGTCTGCAGAGTTGCGAGCACGGTGCGGTTTTCAACGCGATCGACATGTTCGATAATGCCAAGCAAGGGAGGGGAATAGTCGAAATGCGCCACTTCAGTCAGAAAG
>JBOHJU010000153.1:0-6942 GCA_050728755.1 Methylocella sp. | reverse complement strand
AAACGCCTCAAAACGCTCAAAGGTCTGACCCCCTATGAATACATCTGCAAAATCTGGACGAAAGAGCCGGACCGCTTTAAGGTCGATCCATTCCAGCACAACGTGGGACTAAACACCTAGGGCGATGTTTTCACGCGATCTGGTGTCCGGTTTCGCAGCCCCGAAAAAACCTTCAGGCCATCGCCTGCAATTCGGCGAGAATCGCATCGCCCATTTGCGATGTCGAGAGAATCTTCGTCGCGCCGCCCGCGATGTCGGCGGTGCGCAGCCCTTTTCCAAGCACATCCGAAATCGCTTTTTCGATTCGATCGGCAAGCTCGCCGAGATTGAACGAGTAGCGCAAGGCCATGCCGAAAGACCCAATCATGGCGATCGGATTGGCAATGCCCTTGCCCGCGATGTCGGGGGCGGAGCCATGCACCGGCTCGTAAAGGGCCTTGCGTGATCCGCCCTTTACGTTCTTTTCGCCGAGCGATGCCGAGGGCAACATGCCAAGTGATCCGGTCAGCATCGCGGCAACATCGGACAGCATGTCGCCGAAAAGGTTGTCGGTGACGATGACATCGAATTGCTTTGGGCGCCGGACCAACTGCATGCCGAGTGCGTCCGCGAGCTGATGCTCAAGCTCGACATCTGGATATTCACGCGCGTGCAAGGCGGTGATCACTTCGTTCCAGAGCACGCCCGATTTCATCACATTGTGTTTTTCGGAGGACGTCACCTTGTTGCGGCGCTGTCGCGCGAGTTCAAACGCGACACGCCCGATCCGCTCGATCTCATAGGTGTCGTAGACCTGCGTGTCGATGCCGCGCTTCTGGCCGTTGCCGAGATCGATGATCTGTTTCGGCTCGCCAAAATAAACGCCGCCGGTCAGTTCGCGAACGATCATGAGATCGAGCCCATCGACGAGTTCGCGTTTCAGCGACGAGGCATCGGCGAGCGCCGGATAACAGATTGCTGGGCGCAGATTAGCAAACAGATTCACATCCTTCCGCAACCGCAGAAGACCGGCCTCGGGGCGGACTTCGTAAGGGACACCATTCCATTTCGGCCCGCCGACAGCGGCCAGAAGCACGGCGTCCGCGGCGTTCGCGCGGTCCATGTCGGCATTGCTAATCGCGGTGCCATGCGCATCATAGGCCGCGCCGCCAACAAGGCCTTTCTCAATTTCAAAATGAACGATGCCTGCCCGCGCGAACCACGCCGCGATTTTCTCGGCTTCGGCCATGACCTCGGGCCCGATGCCGTCTCCGGGAAGAACGAAGAGATTGTAGCGAGCCACGTGCGATTGTCCCTGAAAGACAGACCCGCCTTGGCTCCCCCCGCGCGACCGGAGGCGGTTGGAAAACTTAGGCGGCGGCGAGCTGGCGCAGCACGTAGGGAAGAATGCCGCCATTGTTGAAATACTCAAGCTCGTCGAGTGTCGCGATGCGGCAGAGCAACGGCACTTTCTCCACCCTGCCATCGGCATATTTGATGTCGGCCTCCATCGTCTGGCGCGGCCTCAGCGCCCCGCCAAGTCCATGGATGGTCACTTGCTCGTCGCCCTTGAGCCCAAGGGTTTTCCATGTCGTGCCGGGTTCGAAGGTGAGCGGCAGCACGCCCATGCCGACAAGGTTCGAACGGTGAATGCGCTCGAAGGATTCGGCGATGACCGCGCGGACCCCAAGCAATCTTGTGCCCTTGGCCGCCCAATCGCGCGACGAGCCATTGCCGTATTCGCTACCCGCGAAGACGACCAGCGGGACGCCTTCGGCCTGATATTTCATCGCCGCCTCAAATATCGGCATTTCCTCGCCGTCCGGCCAATGCTTGGTTAGGCCGCCCTCCGGCACGGCGCCATTGTCCTGTTGCAGGATGAAATTCTTGATCCTTATATTGGCGAAGGTGCCGCGCATCATGATTTCATGGTTGCCCCGGCGCGTGCCGTATTGATTGAAATCGGCCCTCGCAACGTGCCGCTCGACGAGATATTGGCCGGCGGGCGAAGCCTCCTTGATCGAGCCCGCGGGCGAAATATGGTCGGTGGTGATCTTGTCGCCGAAGAGCGCCAGAATGCGCGCGTTTTCAATGTCCCGCACCGGCTCCGGCCGCATCTTCAGGCGATCGAAATAAGGCGGATTTCGCACATACGTCGAGTCGTTATCCCATTTGTAGGTTTCTCCCGCCGGCACCTTCACCTTGCGCCAGTGCGCGTCGCCGTCGAAAACATCGGCGTACCGCGCCTTAAACACCTTCCGGGTCACGAATTCATCGATAATGCCGGCAATTTCGTCCTGATCCGGCCAAATGTCCCTGAGAAACACCGGATGGCCCTTCTTGTCGTGACCAAGCGGCTCCGTCTCAAGGTCGCGTGTGACCGTGCCGGCGAGCGCGTGGGCGACGACGAGGGGCGGCGAGGCGAGGTAACTCGCCTGCACATCGGGGTTGATGCGGCCCTCGAAATTCCGGTTGCCGGAGAGGACCGCCGCCGCGACGATTCCGTTTTCGTTGATTGTTTTCGAGATTTCCGGCGCCAATGGACCAGAGTTGCCGATGCACGTCGTGCAGCCAAAACCGATGAGATTGAAGCCGAGCTTGTCGAGCGATTTCTGCAGCCCGGACGCGGAAAGATATTCGGCGACCACCTGGCTTCCCGGCGCGAGCGAGGTCTTGACCCATGGCTTCGCGCCAATGCCTTTGGCGACGGCATTGCGGGCGAGCAATCCGGCGCCGATCAGCACGTTCGGGTTCGAGGTATTCGTGCAGGAGGTGATCGCCGCGATCACCACGTCGCCGTGGCCGAGATCGAAATTCTTGCCCTCTACGGGAAAGCGCCGGCCGGCCTCGCCAACTATTCCATACTCGGTTTCCAGCGCGGCTTTGAAATTCGATCCAACCGAGCCGAGCGCGACGCGCCCCTCGGGACGTTTCGGCCCGGCCATCGACGGCGCGACCGTGGCGAGATCGAGTTCCAGCATATCTGTGAAGGTGGGATCGGGGGTCGTCTTGGTGCGAAACAAACCCTGCGCCTTCGCATAAGCCTCGACGAGCGCGACGCGTGACGGCGCGCGTCCCGAAGTCGCGAGATAAGAGAGCGTCTCCGAATCGATCGGAAAAAAATTGCAGGTCGCGCCACATTCCGGCGCCATGTTGGCGATTGTCGCGCGGTCGGCGAGCGAAAGATGAGTTAGGCCGGGGCCATAGAACTCGACGAACTTCCCGACCACCCCTTTTTGGCGCAGCATCTGTGTGACGGTGAGAACAAGATCGGTGGCGGTCACGCCTGGGCCAAGCGCGCCGGTTAGCCGGAAGCCGATCACCTCCGGCAACAGCATGGAAAGCGGCTGACCGAGCATGCACGCTTCGGCCTCGATTCCGCCGACGCCCCAGCCCAACACGGAGAGCCCGTTCACCATCGTCGTATGCGAATCGGTGCCGACGAGCGTATCTGGGTAGGCGGCCTCGACGTTCGAAGCTTTGCCGCGCGGGGTCGCGTATTTCTCCTTGGCCGCCCAGACCGTCTGGGCGAGATATTCGAGATTGACCTGGTGGCAAATCCCGGTGCCCGGCGGCACGACCCGGAAATTGTCGAACGAGCCCTGGCCCCATTTCAGGAAACGATAGCGCTCGCCATTGCGATCATATTCGCGATCGACATTGGTCTTGAAGGCTCGGTTGTTGCCGAACGCATCCACGATGACGGAATGATCGATGACGAGATCGACCGGGACGAGCGGATTGATCTTTTGCGGATCGCCGCCAAGGCTTGTCATTGCATCGCGCATCGCGGCCAAATCGACGACGGCGGGGACGCCAGTGAAATCCTGCATCAGAACCCGCGCCGGACGAAACGCGATCTCGCGTTCGGTCTTGCCCCTATTGCTCGACCAGGCGGCGACGCCCTCGATGTCTTGCCTCCTGACCGAGCGGCCGTCCTCGAAGCGGAGCAGGTTCTCGAGCAAGATCTTCATCGAAAACGGCAGTTCCGACACGCCCCGAAGCCCATGTTTCTCCGCCGCCTTGAGCGAAAAATATTGATAGGTCTTGGTGCCTACGTCGAGCTTCTTGCGGCATTTGAAACTGTCGAGCGAAGTCATCGGAATTTTCCCAGGAAAGCCGAACCAAAAATAAGAGGACACGCCGATTGTAAATAACTTTTCCAGCTCGAGCTACCCGGATGATAAATGAAAGCGCTATTTGCGCGGCTAGGCCGCGTGCGGGTTTAATCATCATGCAACTTTCCGCCTCAAGGCTCACCGTTGAACGCGGCGGCCGGACCGTTTTTTCAAACCTGTCGTTCGGTCTCGATGCGGGCGGGAGCCTGACCGTCACAGGGCCTAACGGCGCCGGAAAATCGACTCTTCTGCGGGCGCTCGCCGGGCTATTGCCGCTGTCCGGTGGCACGGTCTCTTGCGCGCCCTTATCCAGCGGGCCCCTGGCCGAAAACGCCCATTACATCGGCCACGCCGACGCCCTCAAGGGCGTTCTCACCGTCACCGAGAATTTGGCGTTCCTTGCCGCGATGCTCGATGCCGGACTTGGCGGCATGCCGGTGGAAACCGCGCTTGCAGAGCTCGGCCTTTCGCATGCCGCCAATCTGCCGGTCGCCTATCTCTCGGCCGGCCAGAAACGGCGGGCCGCGCTCGCCAGACTCCTCGTCGCGCGGCGGCCGGTATGGCTTCTGGATGAACCTTCGACCGCCCTCGACGCCGCCTCCCAGGCGCGCTTGGCAAAAATCGTGGCGGCGCATTTGGCGCAAGGCGGGATGATTGTCGCCGCCACCCATGCCAACTCCGGTCGCCCGGGCCAAGAACTGCGGCTTGGGGCGCTTACATGAAAAATGGGCAGGACGCGCGGGCAACCCCCACGCTCCGATCGAGTCTTTATGCGCTGTTCGTTCGCGATATGAGGGCCGGCCGCCGGATTGGCGGCGGCACCAGCCTCGGCCTGGTTTTTTTTCTTATCCTCGTCACCTTGAGCGCGTTCGCGATCGGCCCCGATCTCGCGCTTCTCGGCAAGATCGCGCCGGCAATTCTTTGGATCTCCGGTCTGCTTTCGACCTTGCTTGGGCTCGACAGGCTGTTTCAGGCCGATCACGAGGATGGTTCGCTCGATCTCCTTTTGACCAGCGGCACGCCGCTGGAATTGATCGTTCTCGTGAAATGTCTCGCGCACTGGATCCTGACCGGTCTGCCGCTGGCCGCCGCCGCGCCGTTTTTTGGCCTCATGCTCGATCTGCCAACGAATCAACTTTGGAGCGTCACTCTTTCGTTGCTTGCGGGCACCCCCGCCCTGACCCTGATCGGGGCGATCGGCGCGGCGTTGACGGTCAGCCTGCGGCGCGGCGGGCTTTTGTTCGCGGTGTTGATTTTGCCGCTTTGCGTGCCAGTCCTGATCTTCGGCGTCGCGGCGGCCGGCGCGGGGCCGGGTTCGACGGTTCCTTTCGCGACCCCCTTTTTGATCCTTTGCGCACTCACCCTGATCGCGATCGCGGGCGCGCCTGTCGCGGCGGCTTTCGCCTTGCGGCAGACAAGCACGTGAGCAGCGTCGCGCTTGGCGGAGGCTGTCAAATGCCGGAACCTGGCGCGATCACGATCCCAAAAAAGTTGCAGATCTTTGGAATCATGCGCTAAAAGGTGTCGATGAAAAATTTGCTGCTTACCACCTGCATGTCCGGAGCGCTGATAATGGCAAGCGCCGCGGCGTCTTGGGCGGGAAATGTCCCCCGCGCGGGAGAATACGGGCTAAGTCAAGCCGATGCTTGCCAGACGAGTTGCCGGGCGAACGCAGATACTTGCAGGGCGCAATGCGCGGATCCTGAGGAAAAGGAACAGTGTATTGTTGATTGCGGCGCGGGAGAGTGCAGGGCGGGTTGCGATAAGTTCGAGGCCGCGTGTAAGCAGCACTGTCCAAGTTTCAAAGGTTGACCACGGTACCGCGTTCGTTCACTTCTGGAATAGCGCCAGCGCTTCGGCGGCAAGCACCCCGCCTGTAATGGCGACCGCGGCGAAGGGGGCTGCTTCCGCCACCTGGCGGCTGGTCAGCATGATCTGTCCCAGCTTCGCTGAAAGCTCCTCTATCGAGGCAGCAAACACCACCCGGCCGATGCCGCACCAAAGAATGGCGCCCATGCACATGGGACAGGGTTCGCCAGAGGTGTAGAGGGTCGTGCCTTTGAGCTCTTCGGCGGGCCGCACCGCGACGAAGCGGCGGATCGCCACCATTTCAGCATGCGCCGTCGGATCGTTGGTGGTTCTGCCCAAATTGCGGCCCGTCGAAAGCACAGCGCCGTCGCGGACGATGATTGCGCCGAAGGGAAAGTCCGCCTTTGCCGCCTCGGCGATGGCGATCTGCATGAAATGCTCGTCGCCGGGAAGGGGCGCCATCCCTGCCGCGCCTGCCGACGCCTGGCGCGGCGCGGCGAGAGCGGCCCCGGCAAGGCCCCCGCCTAGCAACATCGCAAGCGCCTGGCGCCGGTCATTGCCTCGTACTTGGCAAAGGCCACGGCCGCGCGCGCTCATAAAATCCCCATCCTCCCTCACGCCACATCCTCGTCTTTGAGCGAGACGAAAATTAGCACGCCAAGCATGGTGATAAGAACGCGGAAGGCGCTTGGGACGGCGTCTAGTTCGCGGGCCCGCCACATGCCGAACCATTCGCCGCCAACCGCGACGAAGCCCCCTTCGTAGAGCAGGAACCCGAGCGTTAGCCCAGCCGCCGCCTTGCTTTTGGCGGCTTGAAATAGCGCCGCCTTGGCCCGGACCTGCCGGGCCATCGCACTCGCACCGAGCGCGCAAAGCGCTGCAGTAGCGATCTCAGTGGCGATGATCAGGATATAGCCGGCATGGTGAAGGACGGGCGAGGTTACCGCGCGCCAACGGATCGGAGACGCGGCGGGGACGGCGTCCATGTCGAGCACCTGGGTCACGAAGGCAAAATTCGTCCAATAGTCCGAAATAT
>JBOHJU010000152.1:0-6953 GCA_050728755.1 Methylocella sp. | reverse complement strand
GTCGACATCCAACTCGTCAGCCACGCAAACCGCGCTTTATCGCGCGGTCTGGCGCTGGCATTTTCTCGCCGGGCTTTTCGCCCTGCCCATTTTGCTGAATATGGCGATCACCGGGGGCCTTTATCTGTTCGCTCCGGAGATCAGCCACGTTCTATACTCCTCGCTCGAAGACGTGCTGCCCGCGGCCGGGGATGCGCCCCTGGCCGCGAGCGTTCTCGTGCAAAAGACGGCGGCGGCCACGAACTCCGAAGTCTCGCTATTGACCCTGCCAGCGGGACCGGACAAATCCGTGCAAATGCTGATCAAGACCCCTTCGGGAGAAAGCCGGACAGCCTTTGTCGATCCTTACGACGGCTGGCTTATCGGAACGATCCCCGTTGGCGGCGTCATGCAGATCGTGCGCAAAATCCATAGCCTGCAATATTTCGGCTTTTGGGCAAGCTGCCTCGTCGAGATCGCGGCGGGCTGGGCCATTGTTCTCGCGCTCTCGGGCATTTTTCTCTGGTGGCCGCGCGGCCGCAGCGGCGGCGTCGTGACCATTCGCGCGACGCCAAAATTCCGGACGTTCTGGCGCGATCTTCATGCGGTGACCGGACTTTTCGCGTGCAGCGTGATCGTGTTCCTGGCGGTGACCGGCATGCCCTGGTCGATGGTCTGGGGCAGATACGTTCAGCAATGGACGACCGACGCCGGCCTCGGCCAGCCAAAACCTCCCGTCGAAGTCGAGCCGGATTGGAAGCTCGCGGGCAGCCACTCCATGCACGCGGGCCATGTTCATGGCGGCGGGGGGGCCGCCGGGACTCTGCCTTGGGCGCTCGAAAAGGCGGTCCCGCCGGAGTCCGCGCCAACCACGAAGGTCCCCATCACGCTCGATCAGGCGCTCGCCATTTTCGCCGATTTGGGCCTGAAGAAACCGTTCAGCTTCGCCCTGCCTCAGGGACCGAAGGGTGCCTATACGGCCACCTCGCGCCCAAATCACGTCGAGGACACACGAACCGTTTATCTCGACCAATATAGCGGCAAAGTCTTGGGCGATGTGGGTTTTGCCCAATATGGACCCGCCGCGAAGGCATTCGAATGGGGCATCGCCGTGCAGCAGGGGCAGGAATATGGCGCGCTCAACCGCTATGTCATGCTTGGCGGCTGCATCGCGGTCGTTTTGCTCACCATCTCCGCGCCGGCCACGTGGTGGAAGCGGCAGCCGAAGGGATCGTTTGGCTTGCCGCCCGCCGCCAGCCGCCGCGCCGCGCTAACTGTCCTAGCGGTCATGGCGATATCCGGGCTGATCTATCCTTTGGTGGGCCTTTCCATGCTCGCTGCGCTCCTGTTTGAAAGGCTCTACGACCTCACCCGGCGCGGTTTCGAGGGGCGCGCCCGCGTGCCACAATGACGGCGCCGGGCGGGAAAGCAAATTTCAAATGGGCCGGATTTGCGTCCGTCGCAATTTCCGGCAGCCACACGTCTAAGTTCGCCCGGGGTGTGATCCTCGGCCGGGAGAAACTAAGGGGAATCGAAATGATGAGCACGAAAAACAGCCGAGCGGGCGGACGCCGTCACGATTTCGCCGGAGCAATTTTGGCGGCTTTGGCGCTTGGCGCGATCCTTTGCGCCGACCCCACCCTGGCGCAGACGTCGGCCCTTGCGCAGGACGCCGCGCCCGCGGGCGCGGCAGTTGCGCCCCCGGACATAGCGCCCGCCACGGGCGCCGGGCCTGCCGCGCCGGCCGAGCCCGCGATGGAGGAGCCTAAATCTCTGGCGCAAATAACGGATCGCCTGCTGCCATCGGCCTTGCCGCGCGATTTATCGCCCTTTGGAATGTTTCTCAGCGCGCCGCCTATCGTCAAGGCGGTCATGGTAGGTCTTGCCTTCGCGTCACTCGTGACCTGGACCGTATGGCTCGCGAAAACCATTGAACTCTGGAACGCCAGGCGCTTTGCGCGGCAGGGCCTTGATGTTCTCGCCAACGCAAAAAGCCTGCGCGCGGCCGAAAAGGAACTCGCGCAAGCGCGCTCTCCCGTGGCGCGGTTTGTCGCGGCCGCAGTGGGTGAAGCCGGCCGTTCCAACGGTCTTGCGCCGGAAGGGGTCAAGGACCGCGCCGCGATCTTGCTGTCTCGTATTGAAGCGCAAGCTGGACGGGCCATCGCCCGAGGAACATCGGTTTTGGCGACAATCGGGGCGACAGCGGTGTTTGTTGGCCTTTTCGGGGCCGTGTGGGGGATCATGGACAGTTTTATCGGCATATCGAAAACCCACACGACCAACCTCGCGGTGGTGGCGCCGGGCATCGCCGAAGCCCTGCTCGCGACCGCCATGGGACTTATCGCGGCGATTCCCGCCGTCGTGATTTATAATGCGTTCGCGCGCGCCATCACGGGCTACCGGGCGCAGCTTGGCGACGCCGCGGCCGAGGTGCTTCGCCATTTGTCACGCGATCTCGACCGCGACGCCTCGTCTCGCCAAACGGGAGATGCGCCGGTTATTTCCCTGCGCCAATCGGCGGAGTAAGCGTCGATGGCCATTCGACTCTCGTCGCAAGAGGACTCCCTTGAGGAAACCCACGAGATCAACGTGACGCCGTTCATCGACGTCATGTTGGTTTTATTGATCGTTTTCATGGTGGCGGCGCCGCTCTCCACCGTCGACGTCAATGTCGAACTCCCAGCATCCACCGCCAACCCCGCGCCGCGTCCCGACAAGCCGCTGTTCTTGACGCTGAAACCGGACCTCACCCTGGCGCTCGGCGAATCTCCTATTGAGCGGGGCAATTTGGCGAGTGCCCTCGACGCCGAGACGCTAGGCGACAAGGAACAACGCGTCTTCGTCCGCGCCGACCGCGCGGTCTCCTATGGCGAGGTCATGGAGTTGATGAACCTCCTGCGCGGCGCCGGCTATTTGAAGATTGGGCTTGTCGGCATGAAAGCCACCCCCGTCGGCCCAGCGGCAACGCGCGAGTCCACGCGCGGGGCTGTGGAGACGAAATCCCGCGACGCAAGGCCGCCGGAGATCAAGCCATGACCCTTGCAACGATACTTCCGGCGGACGACAAGGACTCGCTAAGGCGATGGATGTTTGCCGCGGCCACGGTGGCCGCCGTCCACGGAGCGATCGGGTTATGGCTCATGCATGTTCGTGACACGAGCTTAGCTGGGGCGCCTCCGGCGGTGATTATGATCGAGCTTGCGCCCCTGGAGGTCGCGCCTCCAGCGGTAACGCCCCCGGAAGTCACCCGCGGCCCGCAGATGACGCAGGCGAACCCCCAGCACGCCGAGCAGCCGCAGACGATCTCGGTTCCTGAGCTTCCCCCCGTTCCTAAGCCAAACGTGGTCTTGATGACCGCCCCGAAGCCTAAGCCGAAGAAAATCGTGAAGGAAGTGCCCAAGCACGTGGTGAAACCGTTGCGCGAGCCGCCCGCCCCGCGCACCAGCGCGCCACGCCGGGCGGCGGCGGTGGCGTCCCGGGCGGCCTCGCCGGCCTCGAACGCGGCGGAGGCGGCCGCTTGGCGCAGTGCCTGGTCGGCGGGCATGAGTTGGAACAAACATTACCCGGAGGCGGCGCGGGACCGGGGCGAACAAGGCACGGTCCGTCTCGCGCTCACGATCGACCGCGGCGGCCATGTCGTGTCGGCGCGGGTAATCGCAAGTTCCGGATCGTCCACGCTTGACCAAGCCGCGCTTGAAATGGCACGCCACGCGAGCGGGCGGCCGTTGCCGCCCGAGATGGGATCGAGCGCGAGTCTCATCGTGCCAGTTAGGTACAGCATAAGATAACGGGCGAGCGGCGATCTTAATTGCCATTAGAGCGCTTCCCGATCACGTGGAATCACATGATCGAAAAGGAATCGCTCAATTTCAAAGAGTTGGAGCATATCCTCATCGAAAAAGTCGCGCAACTTTTCCGGGACATGCTCTAGTATGACAATATTGTGGCATGCTAAAAACCGATTAATTCTCTCAGGCTTACGGCCGGCATCATCTTTTCCGATATATGAATCTATATTATATACTAAGATAAATATGGTATTCATATCGTTATTTCCAATATAAGTCGACATGCTTCTTAGTGGAGACCTCATTGAGGCTGTAAGGGTTGCAGCCGTGGCCCCATCATCGAGCCGAAGCGTCGCGAGCTTTATCAACCCTTTGTCATCAACGCGCATGGAAGCCGGACAGCCAGCGATCGATGGTCTGGCGGTTAATCCGCATCACAAATAACTCAACCACCAATCTCGCCGCCGCCGCTTCACGCTGGCAAACCATTGGCAGGCTGGGTAAAGCGCGGCCATGATGAGGATCCAGGCCGCATAGGTGCCGGCTAGACCGAGGCCTAGCCCTTCTGGTGGAGCCGAACGGACACCGAAGCCGAGTAATTGGCGAAACTCAAAGCCTTCGGCTAGCCAGAGTGCGACGGCCAGGGCATGGGCGGCATAAAGGTGCAGCAGGTAGATGAAAAGCGGCACTCGGCCGAATGTCGCGAGCACCTCGCCAGCAAAACCCCCGAGCCGCTCCATTGCCGTTAGCAAGAGAAGCGCAGGCCCAAGCGTGACGAGCGCATAGAGTAACGACGGCGGGTATTTGGTTACGTTGAGCACCGAAAGAGCAGTCACCACACCGTCTCTTTGCGCGCCCCAAGGGCTTGGATCGCCATAGAGATTCGTTCCGCGCAGCAGCAGGAAAAGCGCAATCGAAGCTAGCCCTAGCAGTTTTAGCTGCCGGTGGCGCTGTGCGGCAGGTTCCAGGAAGACGTACCCCAGCCCATAGCCCAAGGCCATGATGCCGAACCATGAAAGCACGGGGTAGCTTACCGCCCCACGCAGGCCAAAAGGCAATGCACCAGGTTCATGGAGAATGTTCCACAATGGTGCACAAATACCGAAATCTGATGCGTGCACATGATCGAGCGAGTTGTGGCCGATCAGGATCAGTGCCCCGACCAGCAGCACGGCACGCGGCGGCAGCCAGACCAGCCCTGCCAGCACGATCATGCTGAAACCGATAGCCCAGAGCGTGCCCAGGTCGATCCAGCCGAACTCAAGCCCCCAAACCGGGCTTACCACAGCGATATCGAGCAGGATCAGCCACGCTCCGCGGGTCAGTAGGAAGCGTGCGAGCGCCCCTCGCCTATCAAGATTCGTTGCGTGCAGGAACGCGGACACGCCCGCGAGGAGGATGAAGGTCGGTGCACAGATGTGTGTGACAAAGCGGGTCAGGAACAGCGCCGGATAAGTCCGGGCAAGATCGGTCGGGTCGAAGCGCAGCGCATCGGCGCTGAAGAAATCCCGCACATGGTCAAGCGCCATAAGGACGATGACGAGCCCGCGCATCCGGTCGATCGCGGGCAGCCGAACGCCATGTGAGGGAACGAGCGAGTTTCTTTCGACGGCAAGCGCTTCGACCAAGGGCACTCCTGGCAAACGGGTAAACAGCGTCATACGCGCGACCGGCGCGCCAATCCATAATTCACACGTAAAGGATTGGATTTGAGATTTCAGTTACTGTCGCGGGAAATCGCAAGCCGCCATTCATCTCATGGGGCCAAGCTTGGCGAGCGGATCGAGTCAGCCTCGCCCATAATGCTCGCCGCGGGATGAATGGCGAAACCTGACATTGACCGATATATCAAATCCGGACTTTTACAATTCACAGATCCGGGAAGTTTACTTTTTCCACAAAACCAAAGATAGTCCGGTCCGTCTTAGAGCGTTTTCCGGTCATTTGGAATCACGTGATCGAAATGAATTGCTCAAAGAGTCGAAGCATCTTGGAACCGAAAAAGCCGCTTAGCTTTTTCGGCACATGCCGTGAAAGCTTTGATGCGCGCCGCGCCCCTCAAGGGAGAAATTCAATGATCAACCGCCGGTCCCTCATCAGCGCATTCTCTATTACCGGTCTTTCCGTGGCCACCCTGCCGATCGCGCCCCGCGCGGAATCCTTCGCGGCTTCAGCCATCGCTTCCCTCGACAAGGACCACGACGGCACGCTCGATCTCGCCGAGGTCAAGGACGCCGCCGCCAGCGTGTTCGATAAGCTCGACAAGGACAGCGACGCTACGCTCGATCGCAAGGAGATCGGCGGCCGCGCCGGCACGACACAGTTCAAGCAGGCCGACTTGGATCACGACGGAACCTTGACGAAGGACGAATACCTCGGCCTTGCCGAAAAGCTCTTCATCGCCGCCGATGCCGACAAGGACGGAACCCTTGACCCAAAGGAACTCGAGTCAAAGGCGGGGCGCGCGCTCTTGCGCTTGATCCAACCGTAGCGCGCAAGAAATTTTCCGCGATGCCCATGAAACAGTTCGCCGGGGAGACGATCCCTCCTCTCCCGCGTTAATTACCGACGCTCTTGAATTTCGTCGCAAGGTCAAGGCCGATGCCCTCAAAACTCGATCAATTGAAAGCCATGACGATCGTTGCCGCCGATACCGGCGATATGGATGCCATCCGCCGCTTCGGGGCTGTCGATGCGACCACGAATCCGACGTTAATCCTGAAAGCGGCGCATCTGCCGAATCATGGGCAGCTCTTGGAGGAAACCGTTCGTTGGGGCCGCGAGCACAATCGCTCGCCAAGCGAGATCACCGACCGGCTCGCCTTGAAATTCGGGCTGGAATTGGCCAAGACCGTGCCTGGCCGCGTGTCGACGGAAGTCGACGCGGATCTATCTTTCGACATCGAGGGAACGGCGGCCAAGGCCCGCGCGATCATCGCCGCATATGAAAAACTGGGGCTAAGCCGCGAGCGCGTCCTGATCAAAATCGCCGCGACCTGGGAGGGCATCCGCGCCGCCGAGATTCTTCAAAGCGAGGGTATCGACTGCAACATGACTTTAGCTTTCTCGCTGACCCAGGCCGCCGCCTGCGCCGATGCGGGAGTATTTCTCATCTCGCCTTTCGTCGGCCGTATCCTCGATTGGCACAGCAAGGCCGAGGGCAAG
This sequence comes from Methylocella sp., assembly GCA_050728755.1. GTDB lineage: Bacteria > Pseudomonadota > Alphaproteobacteria > Rhizobiales > Beijerinckiaceae > Methylocapsa. Next base: position 21 of record JBOHJU010000152.1, on the reverse strand, counting down.
AGCTATACGGCGGAGACCGAT
>JBOHJU010000151.1:0-6975 GCA_050728755.1 Methylocella sp. | reverse complement strand
GACCAAGGCGCATTTCGAATCTCTGATTCTTATTGGTCCGACCATCCTCGGCACGGTCGCGGTGGTCAACGATCCCGCCGCGATCCGCCGCGTGCTGGTCGACAACGCCGCCAATTACCGCAAGGATGCCTTGCAAAAACGTGTTCTCGGACCGGGGTTGAGCGAAGGGCTGCTGGAAGCCGAAGGGGACGATTGGCGCGCGCAAAGGCGAACCTTAGCGCCGTTGTTCACGCCCAAGATGGTAAGCTCCTTCGCCCGCGCCACCGCCGCCGCGGCGGAAGAGCTCGTCGCGCGCTGGCTGCGTCTGCGCGAGGGGCTGATCATCGACATTCAGCCGGAAATGGCGCGGGTGACGCTCGATATTCTCGGCCGCACCATCTTTTCTGACGGGCTTGGGCGGGACTTGGACCGGTTCGCAGCCGCGATCAATCGTTATTTCGCGACGGTCGGACGGCTTGATCCCTTCGATCTTCTCGATTTTCCGGAATGGCTGCCACGCTTGACCAAGCTTGGGAGCAGTGCCGCGCAGAATTTTTTCGCCTCCGTCGTCGAAACGCTCATCGCCAGGCGCAAGCGCCTCCTCGCCAAGGACAAGGTCCGCGCCCCGCGCGATATCCTCACCCTTCTCCTCGAAGCGCAGGATCCGGAAACCGGCGCGGGATTGAGCGACACCGAAGTCAAGGCCAATATCTTAACCTTTATCGGGGCCGGCCACGAGACCACCGCCAATGCCTTGACCTGGTCCCTGTTTCTTCTCACGCTGTCGCAGGAATGGCGGGCGAGGCTTGCGGCAGAGGCCAGCGCGGTTCTCTCTGGCCCTGTCGAGGATTATGCCGCACGGCTCGTCGAGACGAAGGCCGTAATCGAGGAAGCGATGCGTCTCTATCCGCCGGTCGCCAGCATGAGCCGTCAGGCGATGGGCCCCGACGATCTCTCCGGCAAGCGTATCCGGAAAGGCAGCTTGGTCATGGTGTCGCAATGGGTTTTACACCGGCATCGCTTGCTTTGGGACAAGCCAGATTGCTTCGATCCGCGCCGGTTTCTTCCCGGTTCGCGCGAAAAAATCGATCGATTCGCCTATCTGCCCTTCGGTGCCGGTCCGCGCGTCTGCATCGGCGCGTCCTTCTCGCTGCAGGAAGCGGCGATTGTCCTCGCCCATATCATGCGATCGTTTTCCCTTGAACTTAAGAAAAACCACGTGGCGATGCCGGTGCAGCATATCACCTTGCGGCCCGAAGGCGGTCTGCCGATGATCTTGCGGCGGCGCGACCGCCATCTGGCCTCGCCGCGCGTGGCGGGCTTTTATCCAAGCGGATAGCCTCTGCCTCGACGACATAGGGACTGCCGCCGTGCCGCCGGCCGATGGCCCCGGCCACTTCCGGCGGGCGCGTGGCGTCCGGCTTGCAGCGCGGAGCCGTTGTGTAGCGGACGTCACTGCGCAACAATGGCGCTGCCGAGGGCGCACATGAAGCAACGCCAATCCCGCGCGATCAGATCGACATGCATTTTTCGCCGAAGCTGCCGTTCATCTCGCCGGCTTATCAAACACCATCACCTTGGAGATGAAAGCATCAATGTCGCGAGTATGCGTCAGACCGCAAGCTCCACCGATGGCACCGAAATCCTCCTCAATATAGCTCATGTAATACGGCTCGTGAAAGCTCTGGGGGAAGAGTTCGAGGAGACCTTCATAATCAGGCTTATCGCCCCGCTGAAGTGAATCCACGAGGACGAGGCGCCCCCCAGGCTTCAGCACCCGAGCGAATTCGCGGAAGGTGATCCGGCGCACTTCGGGCGGCAGTTCGTGGAACGTGAAGATGCTCGTTACCGCGTCTTGGCTTTCGTCCGGCATGGGAATTGATTCCCCATTCGCGACGACAAGGTTGACCCACGACCAACGCTTCAAATGGCGCTGCGCCTCCCTCAAGTAAGCCTCTGATAAATCGAGACCGGTGGCGGGAAGACGGGGCCAGGCCTGCTTGACGAAGTCAAGAAAGCGCCCGGTGCCGCAACCGGCGTCTAGAAGTCGCAGCCGGCGCTGATCGCGCCCCGCGAAGATCTCGTGAAGCTGCGGCAGGGCCTGCCGTCGCGTGGCATTCGCGGTGCCAATGAATAGCACCTCGACCTGCGCATCGTAGCGCCGGGCTGAATCGTCCGTCAGGTAGCCACCGGACTGGAAATGGAAATTCTGAAGATAGTAGAGGGGCCGCTTCCCGCGAGTCTCCGCGGTCAGCACTTCGCTGTGTTGGCCACTCTCCCGGCGGCGGTGGACGTCGGGAACGTCCTCGAAGACAAGACGCGAGCGCTCGAGCAGCGCCGGCAACGAGCCGTCATGGTCAGCCGGCAAGGGATAAATGCCCGCGTCGACATTCGCGAGGTCCAGCTGGAAAAGATTTGCCATGTCCGTGTAGAGGCGTTTGCGGTCCGGCGCCGGTGCGGCGGTATGGGGGCGAGGCCGCGTGCTCTCGCCAGCTCGCCGTCGCGCCTCGTCCGAAAGCCGGCGGAGGGCGACGCCGTGCCCGATATACCAGGCAACGCGTGATAGCTGCCTTGCACCATAGGCAGCGCGGGTAGCGAGGCGGGAGAGGGAATTGCTCATGTTTTGCCTTGCTTGGGAAGCCGTTCAAGATAGCGGCTGCGGCGGGCAGAAATCAAGAGAGGCGACGCCGCGCTCGCGGCCAAGCGATCGGTATTTCGCCACCGACGCAGCGATTACGGTGCGTTCGATGAGCGCCAGTGACCTTCGAACCGAAGAAAAACCATGTGGCGATGCCGGTGCAGTATATCGCCTTGCGGCCCGAGGGCGGTCTGCCGATGATATTGCGGCGGCGAGGAAGGCCGTTCTCTGCCCCGATGGCGGTGGCCGGCGCTCATCCGAGCGGATAAGCCGCCTCGACGACGTAGGGGCCGCCGCCGGTCGATGCCCGCGACGAAAACAAGACAAAGCGCTTCGCCTCGAAATGGCGGGAAAGAAAATGCCCCCGCGAGGAAAGATATTCGGCGACACCGGCCGAGGTCGCCGCGCGCAGCCGCGCGAGCGTGACGTGGGGCGTGAATTTGCGCGGCTCGGGCGCAATGCCGATGCGCCGCATCAGTCTCTCTTGCTGGGCCTGAAGCTCGACCAAGGGGGCCGCGGGCTTGGCCCTGGCGACGAGGGCCCGCGGCTTGGCGCCGCCGAAGGAACTCAGGCCCTCGATCGTCACGATGAAAGGCGACCGCCGGATTTTTTCGAGGGTTGCGGAGATCTCCCGCGCGGTCGAATCGCCGGTATCGCCGATGAAGCGCAACGTCAGATGGTAGTTTTCGGCTTCAATCCAGCGCGCGCCGGAAATGCCGCCGCGCAACATGGAAAGGTCCGTCGCGAGATCGGAAGGGATTTCGAGGCCCGTGAATAATCGGGGCATGGATCCCTCCTGCCGATGCCAAGGAGCCGCCAATCATCGCGGCAGACGGGCTAAGACGGAACGCAAAGACGCTTATAGCGAAGATTCGCCGCGAAGGGAAATTTTGCCGCGAAAAAACCTGCGCTGCCATCTGTGAGCGCGCCTGCGACGAACCATCATCTCTCAGTATCCCTGTCGTTAGCCCCGTTGAATTTGGTCATGGCGCGCTCTGATGGACAGCGTTCTGCATCTGATCGAGCCGCGGGCCTACTACTGGCTCCGAACCTTAATCCTGTCGAAGTCATTCACTTTGCAGGTGAAATAAGAAGCGATCCAGCAGGCAATAAATAAGGCAACGATCGAAGAGCCGACGGCGCCGAAGTTGTTGTTGAGCATGGCGAAGAGCCGCGTCGCCGGTGCCGCAGCCAAGAGGCTGCCGATCAGATCGTGCAATGGAGCGCAATCGCTCTCGATCGGCGTCTCCAGCGCCATATCGCCGCGCGCAGCGAGGATGGCCGCGCCATGGTCGCCGAGCAGACCATTGACCAGCACCACGTCTCCCGCTTGAACCCGATGGGCGCCGAGATCGACACCGGAGCGGATGGTGCCGATTCCCGTGGTGGTGATAAACAGGCGGTCGCAGGCGCCCCTGTTGACCACCTTGGTGTCGCCGGCGATGATTTTTATGCCAGCCTCACGCGCCGTCGCCGCCATGGAGCGGGCGATCTGGCGCAACAAATCGATGGCGACGCCTTCCTCGACGCCGGCGCATCCTGATCGGATGCTGGGGTTCGTTCCAGGACCCCGACCATTGCGATTACGACTATAAGCGCATGGTCGACTGGGGCCGGAAAATGTTCGTGACCCCAGGCGTGATCGTCGACGGCGAACACTTCGTCGATCTTCCGCGGTTACAGCATATTCATGAAAGGCAAGGACCCCGCGCGATTCCCTTTTCATCACGAGTCGCATCTGCGGCATCTGCGGCGACCACCGCTTCGGCCAGCGCCCGCGCTAGTCCGCGGTGAAAGCGGAGCGCCATGCTCTTTGTGGCGATACCGTCGGCCAGATCGCCGAGGACTGCATGCCAAAGCGGCGCTGAATCGAGCTGCAATGCCCCGCTTTGCGGTAAGCGTGCAAGCTCGGACGGATAATAAACGCCGTCATCGGCTCCGGATTGCACAGCGTCTTCGGCCAGTGCTTCCAAGCGTGCCGCCGCCTCGCCTTCATAGGCTTGGCGCTCGCGGCACACGCCCAGAGCCGCCGCCATCGCATCGAACAGGCGGCCGCAGGAGGAAGCCGGCGGCGCGTTGATCCCCTTCGTCATCATGGCATCAAGCAGAACACGCGGCTTGGCGCTCAAATACGCATGCAGCTCGAGCCCGCGAGCACCCGCTGAAAATGTCTCCCAGCCAACAGCGAACAGCAGGTGCGCGTAGAGGTTTCGCCGCAGCTCGCGCGCAGCCTGTGCGCCGCCGGGCATGGCCACCGGTTTGAGGAAACCCGATCGCTCGTAGTTTCGGTAATCGGCGAGCAAAAACTCGCCGCCCCACAATGCGCCATTATCGCCATAGCCGAGCCCGTCGAGGACGATGCCGAGAACGGGCGGTGCATCGATCGGATACGCGTTCTCGGCCAAACAAGCGGCGACGTGCGCGTGATGATGCTGCACCGCGATGATCGGCAGCCCGCGCCGCTCCGCCTCGACCCGAGCGAATTTCGACGACAGATAATCGGGGTGGCAGTCGACGATCAGCGCCGCCGGAGAATGATCGAACAGCTGCCGGTAAAGCGTGAGGCTGTTGCGATAATTTTCGAATGTCAGCGCGTTCTCCAGGTCGCCTTGATGCTGCGACAGGATCGCCTGGCCGTCCTTGACTAGGCAAAAGGTCGCCTTGAGCTCGCCGCCCATCGCCAACAAATCGGGCGCGCGGTCGAAGCCGGCGGCAAGCTTCACCGGCGCCGGCGCGAAGCCGCGGGCGCGCCGTAATACGCGCGCCGTTCCCGCCATGACGCGCATGACCGAATCGTCGACGCGATTGGCTATTCCGCGATCGTGGATGAGCGCATACGCGGCGATCCCGGCGAGGCGGCGCTTCGCATCGGCGTCGTCGATGATCGTCGGCTCTTCGGAACGATTGCCGCTGGTCATCACCAGCGGCACGCTGAAGTCACGCATCAGAAGGCGATGCAGTGGAGTGGTCGGCAACATGAAGCCGAGTGTGCGTAAGCCGGGAGCAATGCCTCCGGGCAAGGGCTCCCCGGCGGCGCGCAGCAGCACGATCGGCGCCTGCACGCTGGTGAGCAGGTCCTCCTCTTCGGCGTCGACGCTGCAGTAACGGCGAACGACTTCGAGGTCGCGCGCCATCAGTGCGAACGGTTTGGCGTCGCGCTGCTTGGCACGCCGCAACCGCGCCACAGAAGCGAAATTGGTGGCATCGCAGGCCAGATGATAGCCGCCGAGTCCCTTGACCGCGACGATTTCACCGGCGCGGATCAGGCCAATCGCAGCCTCGATGGTGTCGGGTGGCGCGGCCGGGCATGGCCCCCCATGACCGAGCGGCACCAGAGCGACTCGCGGCCCACACTCCGGGCAAGCGATCGGTTCAGCGTGAAAGCGGCGATCCTGCGGATTGCGGTATTCGGAGCGACACGCATCGCAGAGCGCGAATTCCGCCACGGTTGTCGTCGCCCGGTCATACGGGATTCCGGTGACAATGCTCAGCCGCGGCCCGCAATGCGTGCAATTGGTGAACGGATAGCGGAAACGGCGGTCGGTGGGATCGTCCAACTCGGCAGCGCAGGCCGGGCAAATCGCAGCGTCAGGAGCGACCTGGGTATGCACGGCGCTGCCCGCACTCTTGGCAATGCGAAATTCACGCGGCAACTCGCCGCTAAACTGATGCCGCTCGATGCGGTCGATGCGGGCCAGCCGAGTCAATTTGCGTTTGATGCCATCGAGCAGTGCGGCGACGCTCGCGGCATCGCCGCCAACCCGCAATAATACTCCATCGCCATCGTTGAGCACTTCGCCAGCCAATCCCAACTCGCGCGCAATGCGCCAAGCGGTTGGGCGAAAGCCGACGCCCTGGACGCGGCCGCGCACGCGGAACTCGAGCGCCTGCAGTCGCCGCGGAACCTTCGTTATCGCGCGAGCAACGGCCATCGGCGATCACATGCTGCTAATTTTGATGTAGCGAAAAAGATCTCTTACATTTTGTGGAAGAAGCAAGAGGATGATTAGAACGATAATGGCCGCCGTCACCATTCCAAATATGGCCCATCCGATCATGATTTTGCTCCTTGTTCTGACAATTGCTCATGGGCCGGCGCAACGAACGTCGGCGCTTGTTCTCGCCGCATCGCAAGCAGCTCGCCGATGATGCCTTCAATCATCGAGGCCGCGACGCCGACCGCTTCGGCAACGGGTTCACTCAATCCCATCACGCCCTGCTCGCCGCCAAATGTAATACCAACCGCCCGAGAACCTGACTCCTGGGGGGATTCCCAAACCGCCGCAAATGTGACTCGATGCAGCCCATCGTTGATTCGCGGAGCGGGCAGCATGTCGGCAATCGAGATTACCCGTCAA
>JBOHJU010000150.1:0-6982 GCA_050728755.1 Methylocella sp. | reverse complement strand
ATGCGGGACAATTTTCGCCCATTGCCTGTCGTTGAACCAAAACAAATTCGCATCCATGGACTTGGCCTCCAAACCGGTTGACCAAGCCCTTGAATCAAAACATGGTTAATTAGGTCTTAACCCTAGGTGTTTAGTCCCACGTTGTGCTGGAATGGATCGACCTTAAAGCGGTCCGGCTCTTTCGTCCGTGTGGACCTTTCGGTCATCGGACTGGTGATGATTTTCATCCGGCATTTCCAGGCGCGTAACATCTTCCGCAGGAGCCGCACTTCGCCATCCAACGGCCGCGAATCTCATTCTTCCTTCGCCTTTGGCGTGAACACCTGGCGGCCGCGGTACATGCCGGTCTTGAGATCGACATGATGCGGACGCCGCAACTCGCCCGAATCCTTGTCTTCCACATAGGCGGGCGCCTTGAGCGCATCGGCGGATCGCCGAAACCCGCGCTTCATCGGGGAAGTTTTGCGTTTCGGAACGGCCATGACGCTGCCTCAATACGTTTGCGCGGGCAAACCCGCATCGCGCACTTGCGGAATTACGCGGTTTTTACAACGAAATCCAATGCTTGACCATCCTAAACTGCGAGGCGACGGCCGCGATGCGGAACCTATCGCCAGACAAATCATCGAGCATTTTTTTCAACGCATTCGACGAGCGAACCAGCCCTTTGCGCCTTCGCCATGACGCGCGCGGCTAGCCAGAGGTGGCGCCGGGACGGCCTCGCCGGATTGCGGTGCCGGGGATCGGGCAGTGCGGTTGCGAGCAATGCGGCCTCCTTGGCATCAAGCCTATCCGCGCTCGTGTGGAAATAGTGGCGTGCCGCCGCCTCGGCGCCAAAAATTCCTTTCCCCCATTCGGCCACGTTGAGATAGACCTCCAAAATGCGCCGCTTTGGCCATGCAAGATCGAGCAAAAGCGCTAAGGGAATTTCGATTGCCTTGCGGACGTAGGATCGCGAAGGCCAAAGAAACAGGTTTTTCACGGTTTGCATAGGAATTGTCGAAGCGCCGCGGGTGGGTCCGGTGGCGCCCGGATGGTCGAGGACGTGGCGCAACGCGCCCCAATCCACGCCGTAATGCTCGCAAAAGTGCGCGTCTTCGGAGACGATGACAGCGGCGCGGAGATAGCGTGAAATGCGTTCGAGCGGAACGTAGTGACGCTCGACCGTCTCGCCTTCGAGCCAGCGCGCAAGCATCAGCGTAGAGACAGGCGGCTCGAACCGGTAGACGACAATCAACGCGGCAATACCGAGCGCCAACGCCAAGCCTGTGATGAGGACGATGCGCGCAATCGTGCCGGGCAAACCCCTCCGGCGAAACCTGGATACCATGGCCGAGCCTTGACCGGTCGCGCCCAATAGGGCAAGCAAAGCCTCGGCCTTATCGGCCAAAGGGCGGCGAGACAATGACTGGTGGCGCGCGAACAAGCGAATTCGAGGCTAGGCTGGCGGCAAACGCCGCTGCCACGGAGCGGATGCTCGATTCCCTGCTAAGCCCCGCCATCTTGCCCGGCGAGACGGTCCGGCCGGCGTGTTTTCTCGAAGCCCTGCGCTACGCGAGTCTCGACGGCGGCAAAAGGTTCCGGCCTTTTCTCTTAATCGAGACCGCGCGCCTCCTCGGCGTCGAAGGCGAGGGTGCCCTGCGCGCGGCGGCGGCCGTTGAAATGGTCCATTGCTACTCGCTCGTCCATGACGATCTTCCGGCCCTCGACAACGACGATCTGCGGCGGGGAAGGCCCACCACGCACAAGGCCTTCGGCGAAGCGGCCGCGATCCTTGTTGGCGATGGCCTTCTCACCTTTGCGTTCGATGTGACGGCGGACCCGGCGACCCACAATGACCCTGGGGTTCGCGCGGAACTCGTTCTTGCTTTGGCGCGCGCGGCCGGTTTGGGAGGCATGATCGGCGGGCAGGTGCTCGATCTCGAAGCCGAACAGGCGCTGGAACGGCCCACGCCCGAAGCGGTGCTAAGGCTTCAAGCGATGAAAACCGGCGCGCTGTTGCATTATGCGGTCGATGCCGGCGCGATTCTCGGGCGAGCCAACGCGAAAGCGCGTGCCGCCCTCTCTCGCTATGGCCGCGCGCTTGGCGCGGCATTTCAAGTGGCCGACGATATTCTCGATGTCGAAGCCGACGCGTTGGCGCTCGGCAAGCGCGCCGGCAAGGACGCCTCCCGCAATAAGGCGACGCTGGTTGCCGCGCTCGGCATTGTCGCGGCGCGGGAACGGCGCGACACCCTCGCGGCGGCGGCGATCGCCGCGCTCGATTCTTTTCCGCAAGGCACGAAGGCGACGGTCTTGAAAGAGGCGGCCCGTTTCGCCGCCGCGCGGAACCATTGATGCCGCGCGGCGGTCCACGGCCGCCGGTTGGTAGTCGGCCAGTAGGAATTCGGCTTGCCGTCCTTCGTTGGGCGGTCAGCTGGCATCGCTCGGCGCGAGACGCTGACATTCGTATCCGCAATCGCCTCTTCCCCGAATTTCCCCAGCCGGCCAAGGCCGCTCAAACCAACGATTTTTCTCGCGCGCCTAGAACGTTTGGCTGATGCGCGAGCGGGCCTTTGGCAGAAAATGCAGGATTACCGGTCGCGGTTCCAATCCGCTTTGACCAAGTGAGCAGGAGGTTTTCATGAAAATCCACTTCCTCACCTCAGCGCACAATAGCCTCAGCCAACGCCTTCTGATTGAGGTTACCGAACGCGGCCATACCGTCACCGTGGCGCTCGCTTCGAGCAAAGAGGCCATGCTGAAATCGGTTGCCGAGCATGCGCCAGACCTTATCATCGCTCCGATGCTCAAAATAGCAATCCCGGAAACGATCTGGTCCAAGCACGTCTGTCTCATCGTCCATCCCGGAATTAAGGGCGATCGCGGGGCGTCCTCGCTCGATTGGGCGATCATGATGGGCGAAGACGCGTGGGGTGTGTCGATCTTGCAAGCGGAAGCCGAGATGGACGTAGGTCCCATTTGGGCGACGCATAATTTCACCCTTCCGGGATACTCGGTAGCCAAGAGCAGCCTCTACCGCCACGAGGTCACGGAAGCAGCGGTGCGCGGTGTGCTAGAGGCCGTCGCCAAATTCGAATCGCGTCAGTTCCAACCCGAACCGCTCGAATACAACCGGGCCGATGTGCGCGGTTGTCTTCGCCCGCCTATGCGCCAACGTGACCGCGCCATCGATTGGGGGCGAGACGGGACTGAAGCCATTGTCAGGAAGATCTGTGCCGCCGATAGCGCGCCCGGTGTGTTGGATACGCTGTTCGGCAGCACATTCTTCCTCTACGGCGCACATCAGGAAGACAAGCTGATGGGCCCACCGGGACAGCTCTTGGCCCAACGGGACGGCGCTATCTGCCGAGCGACCATTGATGGGGCTGTCTGGATCACCCACCTCAAGTCCAAGGACGAGGGTGATTGGGTCGGTCTAAAACTGCCGACGGTACAGGCGTTAGGACAGCGCGCAAACAGACTTCCAAACTCCGAGTTGCCAATTGACGCCGCGGTCGATTATCGAACCTTCCGCGAAATCCGCTATATCGAGCAGGGCGAGGTGGGGTATCTCCACTTCGATTTCACCAATGGAGCGATGAGCACCGAGCAATGCTATCGCCTCCGTGATGCCTTCCTTTTCGCGCGTAGCCGACCCACACGGGTAATCGCGCTCCTGGGTGGCCGCGATTTCTTCTCCAACGGTATCCACCTCAATGTGATTGAGGCCGCCGGCGATCCAGCGCTGGAATCCTGGCGGAACATTAGCGCCATCGACGACATCATTCATGAAATCCTCAATACCATGTCGCATCTCGTGATCGCGGGTCTGCGGGGCAACGCTGGGGCGGGAGGCGTTATGCTCCCTCTCGCCGCCGATTATGTCTATGCGCGCGAAGGCGTGGTGCTCAACCCGCACTATAGGAGCATGGGCGGGCTCCACGGCTCTGAGTACTGGACCTATACGCTGCCGCGACGGGTCGGCCAGTCACGGGCCATCGCTTTGACGGAGGGCTGTCGCCCGATGGGAACACGAGAGGCGAAAGCAATCGGGTTTATAGACGATAGCTTTGGTGGCGATGCCGGCGCATTTGAGCGAGCTCTTGCGGATAAGGCCAAGCAACTGTCTCAGCGCGACGACTTCTGGCGACTCCTGCGTGAAAAGCACGAGAGACGGATAGCACACGAACGCGCCAAGCCACTTGCCTCCTATCGCGCGGAAGAACTCAATCACATGCACGCCAATTTCTATGGGCCCGATCAGGCGTATCACCTCGCCCGGCAGCACTTTGTGTACAAAGGCCGGCCAGCGCACACGCCGAGGGAACCGGAAAGGGATCTTGTGCGTGTCGCGCGGGCCTGACCGGCTTTTTGGGACCTCAATAATTGCGAGGAATCTCGTCTGTTAATGGGTTAAATTCGCTGGTCGGCTTATGTCCGAGTTGGGTCACAAGCCAACTTCAACGGACCCACGACCCGCCGGGCTGACTCGAAGCGCTGGACCGGTTAACCATCGCGGACCGGCATGTTATTTTTCTATGTGATCGGCGTCGCGGATCTGACCCCCGACGTCAACATTTCTTCGCAGGCGATGCGGCGGGTAGCGTTCGTTCATTGCGTTCTCACTTTCTATTTCAACATCGCGGTGCTGGCGCTCACGATCAACGTCGCTGCCGGGCTGATTTAGAGCCGGGGATTTCTTAGCCCCTACGGAGTGCACGGCACTCAGCGTGGTAATTGCGGGGCATTTATGCGACATATTTTTTCCCCGCGGGTACCCATGGCATTCACGAGTCTCACGCGGGCCGTTAAACCCCTTCCCCGCGATCGCGCGAACAATGCGTATTCTCGTCACCGGCAGCGCCGGTTTCATAGGTTTTCACATGGCTCGTCATCTTCTCGACGAAGGCCATCAAGTCGCCGGCATCGATGGGTTTACGCCCTATTACGACCGCAACCTCAAGCTACGCCGGCATGAGATATTACTGCAAAAGCCGGGCTTTGCCGGCCACGAGGCCATGCTCGAGGATCGCGCGGCATTGCAAAGGATTTACGGCAACGGGTTTGATGCGGTCTACCATTTCGCCGCGCAGGCGGGCGTGCGCTACAGCCTCGACAATCCGCGCGCCTATGTCGACGCCAATCTGACTGGAACCTTCAATCTCCTGGAGTTGATGCGCCATGCGCCGCCGGCGCATGCCATGCTGGCTTCGACATCCTCGGTCTATGGGGCCAAAGCCGAGGTCCCATTTCGTGAAACCGATCGGGCCGATCATCCGTTGTCATTCTATGCCGCCTCGAAAAAGGCAACCGAGGAGATGGCCCATGCCTACAGCCATCTCTTCAAAATCCCGGCCACAATGCTGCGATTTTTCACGGTCTACGGCCCCTGGGGCCGGCCGGACATGGCGCTTTTCAAATTTGCCGCCGCGCTTTTCGAGGGTCGCCCAATCGATGTCTATAATCATGGGAAAATGAGCCGGGATTTTACCTATATCGACGATCTCGTCGAAGCGATGCTCCGGCTCCTTGGTCATGCGCCGCCCCAGGTCGAAGGAAGAGCCGCGCCCCTTAAAGGTGACAGCCTGTCCCCCGTCGCGCCTTGGCGGGTCGTCAACATCGGTGCCGCGACACCGGTCGCGCTGACGGATTTCGTCGCCGCCATCGAGGCCGCGACCGGAGTACGCGCCAAATGCAATTTCATGGCGATGCAGCAAGGTGAAGTTCCAGTGACCTTCGCCGACACTTCGTTGCTATTGGCTCTGACTGGTTTTGCCCCGAAAACGCCGCTGAAAGAAGGAGTTACGGCTTTCATTACGTGGTACCGCGATTATTTCGGCAGGTGAGACGACGGCGCAGCCATGACAATGGCCGGGTTTTGGCCTGGCCATGGATTGGTTTCAAAGTCTCGATGGGGCGGACGGCCCCGCTCGGCGGCATCGATGTGGCAAAAATTAACCGTCGGCGAACGCCGCAACCGAGAGGAGCCGTGTTTAGCTGAACCGGTTTGGGGATTCCGCTTTTTCTGCGAAACTGATTCAAGCTGGTGGCCGGGCGGAGGCTGGCAGGGATGACCAAGCCCTCTTCATTGGATCCTCGCAAAAGGGTCGCCGAACGTGCCGCGGCCGGAGGCAGCGTACGAGCGGCCGCCGCGATCGTCACGGCGAGCGTGGCGAGTGTGGCGGGCTGGCCGCGGCGGGTTTGGAGGACGGGCAGCGTTGCGTGTGGGAAAATGGGAGGCCATCGGGCTAACCGCGGGCTTCTCTCCGATCCCAAATACATCAGGTAACCTATGCGAAAATGGAGATGTGATAAATGTGTGCGTCCTTAACCTGCCTTTGGGGGAGGGGCATTCGCTAATGTATGTCGTTATTGATGCGGGGCAGGCGGCTACCTACGTAATGTTCAACGTAACTTAGGTTTCCCCGCGTTATAATACAACCTTAAACTTTAACCAGGGCGACGGGCAATGACACCGCCAGACCTTCACGGGTACAGTTTGGATAGCCATATCTATTCTACTCTGCATCTTATTATATTGTGGTTTTCTAAAGCCGACTATGAGGCCGAGCGTCTCTGGCAGACACAAGTTACGCTTATCAAAGGCAGATTAGCCATGGCGAATTTAGAATATTTAGACTGTTTTCCTCAACTCATATCAAGCAGTTTCACGGAAGCTGCCGACGGCGACGGAATGAAAAAACAGCTTACCCTAAATTTCGATGACGGGCATCTGTGCTTTGAATATGAGGAATTGTCTCACTGTCAATATTGGCATAGATTACGACGATTAAGTCGGAGCACCTAATTGTGCAACCAATTGAAAATAATTATGCTGGATGGGTATTCGTTGGTATTTCGCTTGTCGGCTATTTATACCAACCGCCCGAGAACCTGACTCCTGGGGGGATTCCCAAACCGCCGCAAATGTGACTCGATGCAGCCCATCGTTGATTCGCGGAGCGGGCAGCATGTCGGCAATCGAGATTACCCGTCAATA
>JBOHJU010000149.1:0-6985 GCA_050728755.1 Methylocella sp. | reverse complement strand
AATCGATGTCTATCTCCTCGTCGAATCCGACTTGCGTGCCGACGACGCTGGGGCAAAGCAAGGGACCGCCGATGATCCCGTAGGGCGTCGTCTGCGTGGGCGGCGACAAAGAGCGATCATAGCTCACGTCGTAGAATGCACCCGTCGAAAACGGTGAGCCGCCGGTCGCCAGCGCCGTCAGGCCGGGGAAGGAATCCGACGGCCGGGAGGTCGAGGTATCGGTGTAAGTCGTGCCATGCCGGCTGAGCCCGGCGAGATTCGGACAATACGGTTTGCCCCCATTGACGCCGGCGATACCCTTGGCGCAGTTGGCAAAATCAAGTGCGTGCATGCCGTCGATGCTGATCAGCAAGACGCGCTGAACAAGGCCATTCTTGAGAAGATTTGGTCCCGCGGCAGCAGGATAAGCGGCCATGAACCCCAGCGCCAGGGCACCGGGCGCAACGCATGATAGCAGCTTTCGTGACACCGGTAATTTGCGCGACATCGGATTTCCTCCCGTGTTTATTGGTGCAAGGGGGAACGAGAGCGCTAACCGTGTTGCTTGACACGGCGATGACGGGTCGATGACTATTCGATTGCGAGCCGTGTTCGCGGTTGAAATTCCGGTACGAGTGATATTCGGAACGCACGCGGGTTTGAGACGGAGCCACCCATTCGCGCTGCCAGTGGAATGTGCGGCGCAGGTTCGCATTACCCGCCAATATGGAACGCGACATTCACCATACGTCAGCACAGGCAAGCCCGTGCGGGGGTGGGGACACGAAAATGCTATTTTTGGATGGCCCGATAGCCCATGGACGGAACATCCGCGCGGCGAAACCGAGACGGGAATCGCGGGCAACCTCGCACGTCGGACGTTTTCGGCTATTTGGTGCCGCTGGCAGCGCTTTTTTCGAGAAGGAAACGAGGTAGATGGAGACCTTTGACAAGCTTATTCAGGAAATCGGCTCGCGCTACTGTCTCGGGGACAAGGCCGGCCCATTCGTTCAAGAGACTCTTGGCCTGATCTCTGGACAGCCCGGGGGTATTGATGGTTTCCGGAATAGGTTGAAAGACGCCGGATTCGCGGTTGAGGTTGGTTCCTGGTCAGGACCTGAGCCCGTGCCTCTTTCGGGGCAAGAGGTAGAGCAGGCGCTAGGCGGCGACGTCATTCGCGAGATTGCTAATAAAGTCGATGTAAACCAAAGCTTTGCCAGAACGATTTTGGGCGATGTAATACCCAGAATCATTATCCTGCTGGCACAGGGCGGAGCTGTCCCCTCAGCGGTTCCTGCTTCGGCACCCAGTCTCCCCGACTCGGTCATCCCGCTCTCATCCTCCCCCGTCGAGGAAACCACCCAGCATGGAGGGGAGCAAATTCGACCGAGCGGAGCGGACCACTTTGCCGCCGCTCCGCGACAGGCGCCACCGCATTTCGAACGGCGCTTCGCCTATGGTTCGTACGCGGCCCTGGCAGCTTGTCTTTTTGGTTTCGCATGGGCGGCGGGGTCGTATTTCTCCGGTGGCCGGTCGCCGTTTTACCCCATTAAGCCGCCGCCCGCCCCGACGGTCGCATCGCAAGAGAGTGTGGAGCGTAGAGAGATGCTCCGCATGGCGCAAAAAATGGCCGAGGACATCCAAGCCCTCAAAGCCAACGTCGAGGCTTTGCGCGCCGCGCAGAGTCAGTCCGGGAAGGATGCCACCGCGCTCGAAGGCCTAAAGACGCGTCTCGATGCGGTGAAGACCGAAACCGGCGCCTCGATCGCTGACCTTGCGGGTAAGGTCGAGCAGATGCAGCGCGAACCCGCCGCAAAACTCACCCAAGTTATCGAGCGGCTCGATCGCATTGAGCACCAGATCGCGGCGCCACGCGCGACCGCGTCACTTGGCGCCGCCGCGACACCAGGAAAGACGGCCGCCCGGAATCAGGCGCAAATTGCTGTTGCGCCGGCAAAGCCGCTGCCTGAAAACGCGCATGGGCAAAGAAAGATAGGCGGGCGCGGCGACGCATTCGATCCGTCCCAAAATCCCGCCGCGCCGGGAGTTCCCCGCCCGCTCGGAAGCCTTGAATCGGCCAGCACGCCGCAATTGATCACCAACTGGGTTGTCCGTGATGTTTACGGCGGAATTGCTCTCGTCGAGAGTCCGCATGGCTCGATCGAGGTCACGCCAGGAGAGAGCATTCCCGGTGCCGGCACGGTGAAATCGATCGAAAGGCGTGGCGGCGGCTGGATCGTGATCACGAGCCGGGGTGTGATTGATTCCGCCCGCGGCAGCTTCCGGCCCTGATACCCTCCGCGCTTTGCGCGTTGTTGAACTTCAGCCGCAGCTTCTGACCCGTCGAGACCCGCGCATAGCCATTGGTGGCCCTCCGCCACTCCGGCTTGGATGACGGACGGCGGGCGCTGTGGCGCACCCCATGAATAACGAGCTCGTCCCCGGCCGCGTGCGCGAAAGACTCATTCATCGCTCGGCGGCTAAAAAACTATCTCAACTTTGAACTCGAGGATCAAGACCGAACCGATCTCGGCTGTTGCCGAGTTCGGCATTTAAGTTATTCTCGCGTCTCCATTGGGCTTGTCGTTAATGACCTTCGGCGGAAACCATCGACGATGGCGTCGTGGCCCTGAAGCGCTTGGGAGCGAAAGTTAAATGCAGCGTTTCAACGCTACCGAACAAGCTTTGATCGACGTGTGGGAATCGCATACTGCCGCTGAATTCGAACACAAGGACGCCGACGCGGCTATCGCGACAATGACAGTGCATCCGGTCTTAATTCATGTGCCCGTCGGAACAGGCGCCACAGGGCGGGAGGCATTACGCAAATTCTACAAGGAAATCTTCATTCCGCAGATACCGCCCGATGCCGAGCTCCAACTCTTGTCCCGCAGCGTCACCCAATATCGAATTATCGACGAGTTCATTCTCCGACTCACACACACCGTTCAAATGGACTGGTTTGCACCGGGGATAGCGCCAACGGGACGCCGGCTTGCTGTCCCCCATGTCGGGATAATCGCGTTCGAGGACGGCAAAATACGCTCCGAACACATTTATTGGGATCAGGCAACCGTCCTATTACAGCTGGGTGTCATCGAGGGGAACCTGCCGGTTCTCGGTGCGGACCAAGTGGATCGGCTATTGAATCCTGAGGCACCGGCAAACATGCTGATTAAAAAAGGTCTTATGAGTTGAGGCACGTTGGCGGCGCATCGCACTTAAGATGTCGAAATCGGACAAGTCCGATTTCGATTGGCGGTGGCGCTTCGCGCCGTCCTTGACTTCAAAGTTCAGATACGCAGGGGCTCAGCCGCGCGATGAACGGGAAGATGTGGCCGGGGCGAACCGACGAGATAAAACCCCTCATCGTATGACCCCGCAGTTCCTCTCAATCAGGAGCCGCTATCGCAGCGATCACGGCGTGGTTCAGATGCCGAAACTGATAGGAAACAGGGCAGCTGAACCGTCCATGGCGCCCGTATCGCCGTAAATCATGGGCTCGGCTTTGGAATCGACGAGCCTGGCGTCGATCACCTTTCCCAGCACCACCACATGATCGCCTGCCGGATGTTCGCCTACCACCTGACATTCGAACCAGGCCGCGGACTGGTGCAACAAGGGGACCCCAGTGCGGCCCGGCGTCCATTCCGTCGAAGCCAATTTGCTGGCGCTCGCTCGCTCGCCAAAGAGGGCGGCAAGCTCCAACTGGCCCTTCTTCAGCACGTTAACGCTGAACGCTCCGCCCTGCTTCAGCAGCCCGTAGGAAGAATGGCGCGGATTGATGCTCAAGGCCAGCAGTAACGGGTCGTAAGATACCTGCATTACCCAGGCGGCGGTAAAGGCGTTGCACACTTCCCCATGAGCGACGCCCACTACATAAACGCCCGTCGTAAGGCTCTTAAACAGAGTTGCAAAGGGACTGCTCATCCGTAGCTCCCTATTTCCGGCGCTATTCCCCTCATGCTGAAGAGGCCGCAGCACGAGCGCATAATTCGTGGGACACCTGTTTCCCGGCGCATGTCGCGCACAAAAACCCATTCATCGCGCAGCGGCAGAAAAGCGTATCTGAACTTTGAACTCAAGGATCGCGACCGCCGTAGGCAGCAGCACTTCGTGCCGTCCTTGACTTCAAAGTTCAGATGCGCGCGGGTTAGCCGCGCGATGAATGGGAAGCTATGGCCCACGCAGCTTCATCTAGCCACTGGCATTAAGCCGGTGCCACCTACTGTTGTCGGGAGAGACCGGCCAAATCATCGTCCACGAGCTTAATCTGTATAGGATCGTGTCGGTTCGCTCCACAAGCATCAAAGATATCAGTATGAGCTTCAGTAAGAAAAACTCCAATTTCTGAGAACGGGCCAAAAATAAGCCGAGGCAACGTCAACCGCCCTGCCAGCTCCCAATAGCCATCGCCAAATGAGGCATTCCAATCCTGAATTGCCAATGCCCCTTGAGACAAGCCATTTCTAGATAATTCTATTTCTACGCTATATTCATGATCCGGAAGGCCGCCTAAAAACCGAAGATTATCAGCAGTTTTCGCAACCCGAATTAAATTTGCGATGATCCAACCAATATAGATTTTTGCGCACGTCGCTGTTGCGTGCTCAAATTCCACGGACCCGTCTTGATATATTCTGCACGTCATCCCTTTATCATCTGTCGCAAAATAATGCTCCGCACCGCGTAGTAGTGCTCTTGTTTGTATAATCGACCCGCCTGTTGCCTTCCATGGCTGTTGCCCTACTTGGACCGTATATTCAGCTCGTTCTAAAATGAGGGCCCTTCGACCAAACAAGCGCGGAAGTGAGAGGGGAGTCGCCGGTAGGGCGGTGATCCGGTAACCAACCGCAGGTACCTTATTTTGAAGTCTGCCGAAGAATACACGAAATTTTTCTGACGCTTCCTGGAACCGAGCTTCTGTCCTTTCTCCCCGTGAACTAGTAGCCAGCGTAACGTCCTGTATTTCGCGCATCGACATTGGCGTCGACTCCGTATTGCGACGCACATACGCCTGGAGATCGAGAGCTCGGTGAGGTGCTGCAGTCGACGCCGGTACTCGAAAGACGACGACGCCTGATCCATCGTTGTTTAATTCGATGCCTCGAATTAAAAGTCCGCGAATCGGAGGATCAATCGCTTGAGCAGATCTCGACAGTCTTTCGGCTAGTTCATGACACCGTGGGATCTGGTAAATCTCCTTCGCGGTCGGTGGCTTGCTTTTGGTTTCATCAATTCCCAGAACGAGATGCCCTCCCAAGGTATTGGCAAAGGCGACGATCTCCTTGAATAGCTTATCACGACCAAAATCCAGGAAGCCCTTGCTTTCATGCCAAGGGTCTCGTTTGCCATTGCGTTCAGGAATGTCCTTCTTGAATTCAACTTGGCCGGATTCGGGCCAGCCCAACAGACCGCGAACATCATCAGCATCGAGGCCATCAAATGGTTTAGTGAATAAGGTTGGCGTGCTCACAGAGGTCTCCTCGACTACTTCCGGACATCGATCCGAAAGCCGCCTCTACCGTCTAAAATGCCAAATTTCCGCGCAATCCCACTCACCTCAAGGCCGCCGATGTATGAGGGCTTGTAAGGAATTTTGGCCTCAATCGTACCAAAAAGCTTCACGCGAAACATTTTGTTACGATCGGCGGAATCTGCTCGCCTCAACTGCACCCCGTGGTCGCCCCGCAGGTGTCGCACTTGAGGCACGTCCCGTTGCGCACGAGGGTAAAATTCCCGCACTCGCCGCACGCCTCGCCCGTATAGCCCTTCATCCGCGCTTGGCTGCGCTTCTCGGTGACGGCTGCCCGCTCGGCGGGAGTCGTCCGCTCAAGCCCGCCGAGTTCCGCTTCGACTTCCCTTTCGAGATCGTTCTTTAGCGCCGTCGCGGGTTGCGGCCCGCCGCCCTGCACCAGCATCAATTTGTCGGCCTTGGAGCGCACAAATCCGCGCGATACGAATTTCGTAGTGCCCCCCGCGCCTTGTGGCGGACGGCTCTGCTCCTCCCCTGTTCCCAGCACGTCGTGGCCGATGTCGGAAGGGTCGATGTGGGCAAGATCGTTGCGGCCGAGATAGGAGATCGCAAGCTCGCGGAAAATATAATCAACGACCGAGGTCGCGTTCTTGATCGCGTCATTGCCTTGCACCAGCCCCGCCGGTTCGAAGCGGGTAAACGTGTAGGCGTCGACATATTCTTCCAGTGGCACGCCATATTGCAGGCCGACCGAAATCGCGATCGCAAAATTGTTCATGAGCGAGCGGAAGGCCGCGCCCTCCTTATGCATGTCGATAAAAATTTCGCCGAGCCGCCCATCGGCATATTCGCCGGTGCGCAAATAGACCTTGTGGCCGCCGACGACCGCCTTTTGCGTATAGCCCTTGCGGCGGTCGGGCAGGCGCTCGCGCTCCCTTATCCGCTCGATCCGCTCGACAATCCGCTCGACAATTTTTTCGGCGACCGCGGCGGCCCGCGCTGGGGCGTTCGCGGCGATCAGCGCCTCGACGGCGTCCTCCATCTCGCCGTCATCATCGGCGATCAACTGGCTGTTCAAGGGCTGCGACAATTTCGAGCCATCGCGGTACAGCGCATTGGCCTTGAGCCCAAGCCGCCAGGAGAGCATATAGGCGTTCTTGCAATCCTCGATGGTCGCGTCGTTCGGCATGTTGATCGTTTTCGAGATCGCGCCGGAGATAAAAGGCTGTGCCGCCGCCATCATGCGGATGTGGCTTTCGACGGAAAGAAAACGCTTGCCCGTGCGCCCGCAAGGATTCGCGCAATCGAACACGGCGTAATGCTCCGGCTTCAAATGCGGCGCGCCTTCGAGCGTCATGGCGCCGCAGGCAAAAATATTGGCGGCGTCGATTCCGGCAGGGGGAAAACCCAAAAAGCCCAAAAGATCGAAGTTTTGATCTTCCAGCTTTTCGGCCGGAATCTTGAGCGCGCCGGTGAGGAAGCCCGCGCCAAGAGTCCATTTGTTGAAGACGAATTTGATGTCGAAGGCGC
>JBOHJU010000148.1:0-7015 GCA_050728755.1 Methylocella sp. | reverse complement strand
CCGCGGGACTTTGCCGCAATTGCATGGCTTTCTCCATGCCGCCTCGTTCTTTTTGATCAAAGCGCACGTTTTGCTCAAAGAGCACGTTCGAGGGAGGCGGAGCAATAGGTCACGCCAAGATCGCTCAAAAATGATGGCTCTAAAATTCCGGCTCGAGTTTGCCATCGAGAGCCATCGAGTGGTTGCATGATGTTAACACGTATTTCTCACGCGAGATGGTGGGCAAGATCCTTGACGGTTGAATAAATTTGAACGCCACCCGAATGGGCGGAGTATCTTGATCCGGAAAACTCATCGGAAGATCACGCTGGGAGTGCTACCGCGACCGCCAGCCCGAGGACCGCTTCAGCAGGATCGACAGCGGCCGGTGCCGGTGCTCGGCCTCGACCACCACCGTGGTGACGATCCGCTCGTCCCACGCCTCGCGAACTAGATCCTCGATCTCGCCCTCGCGGCTCTCGAATCGTCGCGTCTCGCCATCGTGCAACTCCAGCACAAAGCCGTCAAAATCGCCAAAATGATCATAGACCAGCGCCTCGACCTTGCCGGTATATTCGTGCAAGCGATGTGGCCCCTCCGGCCGGGGGCCGGGCGACGGCAATCCGCCGTATCCGTTGGGCGAGGGCTTGATCTGCGTCGGATCGCCTCCGAGCTCGGAGACGCGGATCGCTATTAGCTCCAGATAGCGCAGGAACACCGGCCACCAGCGGCTGGAATGGGAAATCTCCTCTGCGATCCAGCGGAAAATCGAAAGCCGCAGCTCCTCGCGTTCCAGCAGCAGCTCCTTGGTGGTGACCGGGATATTGATCTGGAAAGTGCCGAGCACCTTGCGCCAGCGCAGCAGCGCGGGCACGACCACGGACGGGTGCGCTCCCGCCGCCGTCAGCTGCGGCGGCGGCGCAGCAGCCTCGCCAAAGGCGTTGGTCAACTGCCGCACCACCACCTGGTACAGCTGCCCGCGCCGGATCCCGGCCGGCAGGCTGATCTGCATCAGTGCAGCGAAATTGGCCCCATCGCCGCTGCCTTCGGGCAGCGGGATATAAGTCACGCCGCCGGTCAGACAGCCGATCGTGGATGCATCGACCCGCGACAAGCGATGCGTCGGGTATAGCTGGGACGCGCGGGCGAGAACCGCATCGGCGCTAACGGCCGGCATGTACATCTCGGCATGCTGGCCTGCCGGCACATTCAGCCAATCGATCATGATCTCGTCAGGCGTATCGCCCGCTGACCCTTTTGGCGTCGGCCGCATCTCGAAGGTCTCGATTGCGCCGCGCGAGACATCGACGCCGGGATTGGCCGCATAGCTCCAGGAGATATTGCGCTGCGCCAGCTTGTCCGAGTTCCACGGCTGCGTGCCGGGATTGATCGGGTCGGGGTCGAAGGCGATCTCGGCGACCAAGCATTGGTGGTCGTTGCGGATGAACGCCTGCCGAAGTGGTTCCAGCGCCGCGCCGCTGCTCGGCGGCCATGGCCCGTTCGCATTGCCCGCCGGCGGCGTTTGAGGCAGCATCGAGTTGGCACCGTCGGTACCGTTAATGTCGAGGTAGCAGCCGTAATAAAAATCTTTGATCGGCCCGCCGGTCTTCGGCAGTTTCCGGTCATTCGGCGTATCAAACTGTAGCTGGGGCAGGCTGTTGGGCGCGCCCGCCTGTGTCGGGTCCTGCCGGACCGCGCCGAAGCAGGGGATGGAAACGTATTCGCCTGCAATCACTCCAGGCGTCGGCGTCGTGTGCTGGCCGAAATTCGCCGGCGGCACGGGATAGGTGGCTGGATCGCGGCTGTAGGTGGTGTCGGAGTGGAAATCCGTCGCCGTGCTGTTCGCCGCGAACAGGCGGAAGAACACACGCACATCGCTCGCCGGCTGCGTGGCGGCTTGGTAGTGCACGCGGGCGATAGCAAAGTTGTACACGTTCACCAAGTTGCCGCCGCGCTTCGTTTGCGGCGCGACCGAGATCACCTCGTTGTCCTCGGTCGTGTTGACGTCGAAGGTCTGCCCGCCGGCCGTGCCATTGCCAGCCTCCAATGCCGCCGTGACCTTCTGCAGGAAATCAAACGGGTCAGTGCCCATCGTCACACCGAAGGCGGAGTCATGCTGGGCGACCTGCACTAGCCGGATATCGTTGCTGAGCCACCAGGTCTGCGGCCCCTGCAGGATGTACGGGTCGGGCTGCTTCATGAAAGTGACCTGGGCCTGCGAAGGCGTGATGCCTTGGAATGCCGTGGCGGTCAGTGTCACCGTCTCGGTCTGTCCGGAGAAGGAGGTGAATGCTGAATCGTCGGGGCCGAAATTGATATCATAGCCAAAGCGGAAGCGCGCCAGAGTATCGGGCGAAAAGGACGGATCGGTCGAATCGAGGCTGGTTGGGGCAATACTGTTGACAAGGCCGGTGGAGGGCGAGAAGGAAACCGTGGGTCCTAGCGCGAATGAGCCGGGGCCGGTGATTCCCAGTTCGCGTGCGGTGAACCCATCGACGGCGACCCAGAATGCGGTCTTGATGACGGGCCCGCCCGGTTGCAACCGCGCCGCGTCGATCTCGTCCTGACCATAATGGTCGCGATGCAGCTGAAAGGTGACTCGCTTGACGGGAACAAACGCCGTCCAAAGCTCCTGAATCCCCGTCCGGGTGTCGGTCCAAAGCGAATAAAATCCGCGCTCGTCGGCGTCAAAACCGAAGTATTCGCCAATGAATGTCAAAGATGGATCGGGAGGAGTGTTATCGTCTTCATGATGGCTCCAAGGAGCGTCAACGGCTGGATCCCATGGCTGATCAGTCACGACAAACGGATCGAACGAAGCGCCGCCATCAAGCGACTGGGCGACGATCACGTCAATGAGCGGCGTCGTCGGCTTGGGTCCAAACTCATAAAACGCACAACCTATTATACCATTGGGATCGATGGCCATTTGGGGATGAAAATGTTGGAAATTATTTGGGATCGGCCCTGTTAGCAAGGGACGTCCCGAAGGAACCGTAGCTCCCCAACTCGCGCCGCCATCCGTCGAAAGCGCATAATAAATCCGCGACACGCCGTCGCGGAAATCAGCCCACGCCACCGTGACAGTTTGTCCGAAGACAGAAGCGCTGGGCAGGGTGATTACACGGAAAGTCCCTCCCGGGAAGACCGGAAAGTTGTGAACGACCTGCAGTGGCGGTCCGAGCGGAGTTATATTCGTGGCGGGCGCCGCCGTTGCCTGAAAGCTGTCACCTCCGTTTTTGGATACAATCATACTAATTTGGTTGACTGCGAGGAAAACAATATAAATATCGCCGTTGTCGGCAACATTGATGTCGGCGAAGGCGCCAGTCGCGATGGCGCTGATCGGAGGGCTTGCTCCGGCCCCCGCACCGACCCACGTGGTGCCATGATCTTTCGTGCGGGCGAAGAGGAGGCCGCCGGGGCCGTCCCATACGGCGTAGACGCGCCCCGGATAAGGACTTGCTGGATCGCCGGAATCCGCAGCAGCCCATTGTTTGTCGTCGGCGCTGTCAGTATGGATCAGATTTGGCGAGCCCCAGGTTTTTCCCCCATCGCTTGATTTGTAGACCACGATGCCAAGAGTATCGAACTTTGGAGGGTTGCTGCCGGCAAGACCCACCAAAAATACGTTTCCCTGATCATCCCAATCCATAGCGGGATCCGTAAGAAGGGGATAGCCCGCCAGCAACTGCAAATCCGCGGAATCATGCCAACTCGTGCCGCCATCGGTGGAATATTGCGTGGCGAGGGTAAAATCGTAATTATGTATGTCTCTGAACTTCTTCGATCCCGACACCATTTGCATTGGATTATTTGGATTTATAACAATGCTGCTTTCGCTTCTTGCATTGTTCGGATTTGTGTCGAAAGTAACTTGAATGTCACGCATGAGAAATTCTCCTCTTAGTTAAACAAGCCGCTTCGCCCATTTTCAAGATGAGCCTTGCGCTCTGCCTGAATCGGTCCGTTCGCTCCCAATCTTACATTGGCGGTTCATTGCCTGCGAAAAAGCTTGGCTGTGATGAAACCAGAGACGCGCTCTTCGACGATAGCAGCATTGTTAGCATGGCAGCATTGTTAGCAATGTCGCCCCCTGAACAGGGGGTGCGAGAAAAGGAGGGTCATCGTTGCCTTGAGCTGGGAATAATTGGTTCACAGGGCGTCTTGCGTTGGGTTTTGACGGAAATCGCGCAAATTCAAAGAGTCGCAGCATCCCGGAAATTGGAAGAGCGGGCCTACTTTTCGAGACACTCCCTAAAACCAATCGAACAAGCCGGCCGCTGTCGAAGGCAGGCCCCGCGCGGCGCCAACGAGGAAAGCGAAAGCGGCGGCGGCGATAAATCCATCGAGCCGGTCCATGAAGCCGCCGTGGCCCGGAATCAAGCGGCTCGAATCCTTCACGCCGAAATATCTTTTGACCCAGGATTCGAAGATATCGCCGCCTTGCGAGACGGCGGCTGCGGCAAGGCCAAGCGCGAATATGGGCAGCGCCCGCCACGGATCGCCAAGGCCATAAGCGCCAGTCACGGCGCCGAGAAGCGCTCCGGCGAATACGCCGGTAAGCGTGCCGGACCAGGTTTTCGAGGGCGAAATTTTCGGCCAGAGTTTGGCGCCGCCGATCAGACGGCCGCCGAAATAGGCGAAAACATCGGTGCCCCAGACGATCGCGAACAGCCACAGGATCGATCTCGCCCCGTATTGTGCCGAGCCATGCAGCGCGCTAGCGGCAACGGGCAGCAAACCCGCATAGACGATCCCGCCAAAAGCCCAAATCCTCCGTCCTCGGCCCGCAGCCAGAGCGAGGCAAAGCCCGCCAGTGCCAAGCAGGGCGCAGGCGGTGCCGAACCAAGCCTTGCCGGCAAAATAGGCGCTCACAACGAGCCCCAGGGCGATAAGAAATAAGCGCAGGCGAGGGTTTGGTGCCGCTATCAGATTTTGCCATTCGCAGCCGACAGCCAAGGCGGCGCCGAGCCAGATCAGATCGAAAACGAGGCCTCCCTGCCAGACGGAGACAAGCGCTGCCGCCATCAAGACAATCGCCGAGAGAACGCGCGGCAAGAGATCAGCCAAGCTACGCCGCCGGGGAAAATTCGGCGCCGGAGGGTTTTCTTCGCCCGGCGCATCGGCGGCATCGTTCAGCATGGCAAGCAGCCCAGGTCCCGGGGTGGTGAATCATGGTTTCGCCGCGCCGGCCCGCAATTTACCATTCCGGTATTGCCCCGTCACGCCGCCGAACCGCCGTTCGCGGCCTGAGAATTCCGCCAAGGCCGCCGAAAAAGCGTGCCGGTCGAAGTCCGGCCAGTGCATCGGCAGGAAAACGAATTCGGAATAGGCGGCTTGCCACATCAGAAAATTAGATAGCCGCTGCTCGCCGGACGTGCGGATGATGAGATCGGGATCGGGAATACCGGCGGTGTCGAGATGGCGGGCGAGCAGGGTCTCGTCGATTTCGGACGCCTTGATGAGGCCGGCCGCCACCGCTTCCGCCAAAGCCCGCGCCGCGGCGGCAATCTCCTGACGGCTTCCATAGTTGAAGGCGACGATCAAGGTAAGGCGGCTGTTGGCCTTTGTCCGCTCCTCCGCCTCGTCGAGCAAGGCGCGGATATCGGCATTCAGATTGGCGCGCGCGCCAATCACCTTGACCTTGACGCCGGCGTCGTGCAACTCGCTAAGATCATTGCGGATGAAGCGCTTCAGAAGGCCCATGAGTTCGTCGATCTCTTGGATGGGCCGGTTCCAATTCTCGATGGAAAAGCTGTAAACCGTGAGATAGTCGAGCCCGAAATCGATCGCCGCGCGAACGGTATTACGAAGCGCTTCCAGCCCGTGCCGGTGCCCCTCGATCCGCGGCAGTCCCCGCCGCGCTGCCCAGCGTCCGTTGCCATCCATGATCACGCCTACATGCGCGGGCGCGCCAGGCACGCGCCGGCGCGCGGGAAGGGCTGTTTCATCCGCAACCATGGATGACATCGTCACGTCCTGGCCGCCAGCCGCCGGTGGCATCGTCCCTTGGCGTCCTTTATCCTACGCAAAAAGCTCGTATCCTACGCAAAAAGTCCGCCCGCAGGCCGCCCGGCGGCCCCGAGCACCGGCCAGCCCGTGAAACCAAACAAGCAGCCCCCTCGCAGGTTCGCCGGCCCGCATATGGCAGACCGGGACGGCTCACACCTGCATGATTTCGGTTTCCTTGGTGGTCAGCGCGAAATCGATCTCATCGACGAATTGATCCGTCAGTTTCTGGACTTCACCCTCATGGCGCTTTTCGTCGTCCTCGCCGATCGATTTATCCTTGAGAAGTTTTTTGAGCATGTCGAGCCCATCGCGGCGGACATGGCGGACCGCGATGCGCGCCTCTTCGGCATATCTGTGCGCGACCTTCGCCAATTCCTTGCGCCGCTGCTCGTTGAGTTCCGGGATCCGGATCCGCAAGACCTGACCTTCGACGGCCGGGGAGAGTCCCAAATTGGCATTGCGGATGGCCTTGTCGACGGCGCCGGCCAGTGCCTTGTCCCAGACGTGAACCGAAAGCATCCGCGGTTCCGGCACGCTGATTGTCGCCAGTTGATTGAGCGGCATCGTTTGCCCATAGGCCTCGACATGCACGGGCTCGACGAGGCTTGCCGACGCGCGCCCGGTGCGCAACCCTCCCAATTCGTGCTTCAATGTCGCGACCGCACCCTGCATGCGCCGGCTAAG
The DNA here is from genome assembly GCA_050728755.1 of Methylocella sp. Taxonomy (GTDB): domain Bacteria; phylum Pseudomonadota; class Alphaproteobacteria; order Rhizobiales; family Beijerinckiaceae; genus Methylocapsa. Next base: position 337 of record JBOHJU010000148.1, on the reverse strand, counting down.
GTCCGAAATATCGAAGTCAGCGCTCATCGTGGCACCCAAAGGCGTTTTCGCCCGGCCCGCCCATGGGCCATGCGCCGATCGTAGCGCATTTAAGCAGGCGAAACCAGAGTGGCGTTGCCGCGTCCGTCGAGGGCGGCAAGGATCGCGCCGGGCTGCCTTATCGAGAAGACGATTATGGGAATTCCATTGTCGCGCGCAAGCGCGAACGCGGCGGTGTCCATGACCCCGAGATTCCTGGCGATGGCTTCGTCATGAGTCAAGCGATCGTAGCGGGTCGCGGCCGGATCGCGCTTCGGGTCCGCCGAATAGACTCCGTCAACCTGCGTCGCCTTCATGA
>JBOHJU010000147.1:0-7037 GCA_050728755.1 Methylocella sp. | reverse complement strand
ACCTAAATGACCCAGGAGATCAAAATGGTCGAAAAGTTAGCGCCGCTTGGGCATGGCGAAATCGAAACTCTCATACTGCAGGCGTTGGTGCGCAAGCTTGTTGTAAACGGCGTTCTCTCCCCAGACGACGTACGAGCCTTGCTGCTTGATGCGGCAACTCGTTTAGACCTGGTCGGCAGCGAACAGACGCCTCAAGCAGCCCACATCATTGTTGAAGAGCACTTGGCGCCTGCGGCGCGCGCAACGGCTGAAATGGCCCGGCGAAGCCGTCGCAATCAAGCAGAATGCAGCGTTGATGTGACACGCTGGCTAGCTTAGCTAGTTCATCTACTGTCTGGTTGTTTGCTCGCAGAATCTTATTCAAAACCACTGCAACTTTTTTGCGATTATGCGCCCCCCTTCAACGCGCCGCGCCCGGCGTAGCGGGCTTGGCTCCCAAGCTCCCCCTCGATCCTGATCAGCTGATTATATTTTGCGAGCCGGTCGGAGCGGGCAAGTGAGCCGGTTTTGATCTGGCCGCAATTGGTCGCGACGGCAAGGTCGCTGATCGTTGAATCCTCCGTCTCGCCGGAGCGGTGCGACATGACCGCGGTATAGCCCGCCCGCTGCGCCATATCGACAGCGGCGAGCGTCTCGCTCAGCGTGCCGATTTGATTGACTTTGATCAGGATCGAATTGGCGATGCCATCGGCAATCCCACGCGACAGACGCGCGACGTTGGTGACGAAAAGATCGTCGCCGACGAGCTGGCATTTCTTGCCGATGAGCATGGTGAGGAGCTTCCAGCCTTCCCAATCGTCCTCGGACATCGCGTCCTCGATCGAGACAATCGGATAGTCCTGAACAAGCTTTGCCAGATACTGCGCCTGCTCTTCCGCCCCCCGCGTCTTGCCCTCGCCCGCATAAACATATTTGCCGTCGCGAAATAATTCGGTCGCGGCGCAATCGACCCCAAGGGCTATATCTTCGCCAGATTTAAATCCCGCGCCCTCGATCGCCTTGCGGCAGAAATCGAGCGCGGCCTCGGCGGAAGGCAGATTGGGCGCGAAGCCGCCTTCGTCGCCGACATTGGTGTTGTGGCCGGCTTTCTTTAAAGCGCTTTTCAGCATATGGAAAACTTCCGCGCCCCAGCGCACCGCTTCCTTCAGCGAAGGCGCGCCGAGGGGAAGGATCATGAATTCCTGAAAATCGATCGGATTGTCGGCATGCACGCCGCCGTTGACGATGTTCATCTGGGGCACCGGCAGCACCCTCGCCTGAACCCCGCCCACATAGCGGTAGAGCGGCAAGCCGCACACATCGGCGGCTGCTTTGGCGACGGCAAGCGAAACCCCCAAAATGGCGTTAGCGCCGAGCCTTGCCTTGTTCGGCGTGCCGTCGAGCGCGATCATGGTCGCGTCGATCTTAGCTTGATCTTCCGCGTCGAACCCGCTCAAGGCATCGAAAATATCGCGATTGACGCTCGCGAGCGCCTTGAGAACGCCCTTGCCGGAAAAGCGAGTTTTGTCGCCGTCGCGCAGTTCCGCCGCCTCATGCGCGCCGGTCGATGCCCCCGAAGGCACCGCCGCGCGGCCCCGCGCCCCATCTTCCAAGGTGACATCGACCTCGACGGTGGGATTGCCGCGGCTATCCAAGATCTCCCGGGCGGCGATGTCGACGATTGCGGTCATGCAAGCTCCTGTTACGATAGGGGCCGGAATGGCTCGGCTTTTACGCCTGCGCGTGGCGGGAAGGAAGCCTTGGGCGTGGGCATTTTCACACGGGACCGGATTGGACTTATCCCAAGGAAGCGGTAAACCGAGGCTGGGGGTGAAGACGGACTTAAGCTTTTCGCGGTAATCGTCTTAGAGCCAGCGTCGCAAGGTTAGGGCAAGGAGGCCGGATGCTGTTCCATAAGGGCGCTTACGTCATTTTATGCGCGGGTTTCGTCACCCAAGCTGGCGCGGCCGGCCCGCCCTTGCCGGTTCCAAGGCCGGCGCCGCCAGCCGATTCTCTTCAAGACACAGCGCAAATAAAAACGCGGCCTCCTGCTTTGACGCAAGCCTCGGAGGCAAGGGAGCCAGATGCGAATAAGGTCTACCGCGCGCTCATAAAGAGGGAAGCCGCGCAGAACGGCTTGCCGTCTGACATCGCCGACGCCGTAGCGGCGATCGAGAGCGGCTACGATCCAGGCGCTATCGGCGCCGCGGGCGAGATTGGCCTGATGCAGGTCCGGCCCGGAACAGCCGCGATGCTGGGCTTCACGGGCGATCTGGCCGAACTCGCAAGACCCGATGTCAATATCCATTATGGCGTGACTTATCTCGGCCAGGCTTGGCGTCTCGCCAATGGCGATCTTTGCCGCGCCCTGATGAAATACCGCGCCGGTCACGGCGAAGAGTTCATGTCGGCCCTATCCATGACTTATTGCGGCCGCGCACGGGCGCATTTGGCGGAGGCGGGCTCGCCCTTCGCCGCGGCCGCGTCCGTGCCGTTCGTTTTCGGCCCGGCGTTGCCGGTAGCGCCAGCGGCGAGACGCGGGCCAAGAATCCGCACGGCGGCGATGAGCCGCGCCTTTTGGGCCGCGCAGGAGGCAAGAGTGAAGGCTAACTCCAACCGCATCGAGGCCAAATGGCGGCGCCTGGCGTCGCGGTAGAAAAAGCGGCGGCGAACTTCGCAATGGTTTACGAGGACGTTAAGAATATCCGGCGCCCGATCGATCGCGCTTCGATGCCGATCAACAGCCGCGTTCGCGCGTGACGGACGCAGGTCACGCCGGCACCTTGGCTGAAACCACACGCCGAGTGCCAGCTTCGGCCGCCGGTTAGTTTACGATAGCCTGCAAGACATGCTCAATCTCAGCCTTACAAAAGGGCTTCGGGATGAAAGGGACGCTGCGCAGGTCAGACGGCAGCTGTTCTTGCGGCGAGCCCGAAATAAAAACAAAAGGCACATGCTCGCGCTCGAGAATGTGCGCAACATCAAATGTCTTGCCGTCTCTTACATTGACGTCCAAAAAAGCAAAGTCGAGGGCTCTATGCAAAACTTTCTTGGCGGCCGCGGCAGACGCTTCGACCACCACGGCGGCGGTGACAATCTCGGTGACCGCCATTTCCAGAGCTATGGCGGCCAACGGTTCGTCTTCGACAATGAGGATATGCAGCGTTTTCATGGACCCAGCCTAGTCTAGCTGTCGGTTGCGGTGTGAACCGCCATGATTAACGCTCTGATACCAGAATAGTTTCTTCCTCAATGTCGGATATCTGACGGAGGCCTCTTATTTGTTGTCTTTATGATTGCCATATGGTTACTAGCGATTGCCGTGGAGGCGCTTATCGGAGCGCCAGCCTTTGTTCATCCTGCGGTCATTGGCCCCACCGGTCGGGCAGCGAATACAGCTATGGCATTGGAATACTCCGGCCAGGGCGGACGCAACCGTCTGCTTGCGGCGCTTACGCCTCCAGATCATTCTCTTTTGGCCCCCCACTTGAAGGAGCTGTCGTTCGAATTAGGATCGCTTTTGCAGGAGGCGGGCGAACCGGTTGAGCACATCTATTTTCCCCAGCACGGAATGGTTTCGCTTCTGACCATAATGTCGGACGGGCAAAGGATCGAGACCGCCACGGTTGGAAGCGAAGGCGTGATCGGAGCCATGTCCGGGTTCAGCGCCCGCCGGGGCTTTACGAGGGCAGTCGTCCAAGCGCCTCTTGTGGCCTCGCGCATCGCCCGGGGAGAATTTCATACGGCCGTTCAGCAAAGCGAGGGCGTCAGAAATCTAATGGCGAGCTACAACGAAGTGCTCTTGGCACAGGTCCAGCAGACGGCCGCATGCAACGCCCTCCACTCGTCGGAATCCCGCTTAGCCCGCTGGCTGCTCCAGACCCGGGATCGGATCGATAGCGACGTCCTTCCGCTGACCCAGGAGTTCCTTTCGCAAATGCTGGGAGTACAGCGGACGACGGTTACTTTAGTAGCCCGCGAGCTCGAACAGGCGGGCGTCATTCAAAACCGCCGGGGCCGGATCGTTATTGTCGACCGCAAGGGCCTCGAAAATATGGCATGCGAATGCTACGCCATTATCCGGAACCATACGAGCACCGTACCGCCGGAGATTGTGTACTGATTCGAACCATTTTGTCGAGTATTGGGCAAAATTGTGTCGGGTATCGGGCAGACGAGGGGACACATGTGATTAATAATTATTATTGCTAAAGTTTGGGCCCGGAGGCGCGTGCGTGGCAACGATAGTGTCGGATCAAGCCGCGCCCCTGCCCGCGCGACGGCAGGGGCAGAGTTGTAGGCCGCCCCTAAGTCAGTTGCCGCTCGCCGGAAAGTCGGTGCTCATAATCGAGGATGAAGCGCTGATCGCGATGGGCATTGAATCATCCCTCCAGGATGCCGGTGCCGCCGTTGTCAAAATAGCCAATTCCATAGCCTTCGCGCAAAGCGCACTCGACGACGGCAATCCATTCGATGCGGCCGTTGTCGATCTGCACGTGGCGGATGGAGATGCTAGCCCCCTGGTCCAGGTTTTATCCGACCGCGGGATACCTGTCGTGATTTCGACCGGCTACAAGGTTCACGCGGGAGAGCCGGCTCTAAGCAGAGCGGTCGCCATACTTCAAAAGCCCCATGCCGGCAGCGACCTCATTAATGCCATTAGCCGGGCAATCAATTAACGGGTCCGCTCGCGGCGCCTATGGTCGCCCGCCGTTCCATGCATCCGGACCACTAGCCGCTAAACGTTCCTTTAATTTCAGCGTCAGGCATTTGGCGGCCCCGCCTGAGCGCATGAATTCGGACAGGGGCACGACGACGGGCGCAAAGCCGGCAGCGCGCAGTTTTTCCTGCAATTCTTCCGACGCGCCGTTGAGAAAAACATGCCGGTCGAGATCGACGGCGTTGCAGGCATATTGCTCGGCATCTTCCGTGCCGGCGGCGATCCGTTTTTCCGGGGCGACGTTGGCGGCGATCTTCGCCCGGCTCGCGACATCGAAAGCCTCTGGATAATAGAGGAGATAGCCACCTTCGAGCGGGCAAAAACAGGTATCGAGATGATAAAAGCGCGGATCGACAAGGCGCAGACCGACCACGGGGCGTTTGAAAATGCGTTCGTGCGCGGCGGGTGCGGTTTCATCGGACCGGAAGCCGAATCCGCACCAGATGAGCGGCTGGCCGCGATCGAGCAAGGCATCGCCGGCACCTTCGAATAAAATATCCTCCGGCCACGGCGCCAGCGGAAATCCATTATCCTCGAACCATTGGCTGAAGAAGCGCTCCTCGCCTTGCCGCGCCGCATGGCGAAAACGGCTCGCGACCGCCACGTTGCCCAGCACCATGCCGGCATTGGCGGTAAACACCATGTCGGGCAAATTCGGTTGCGGTTCGATCAGCGTGATTTCCGCATGCGCGGCAACCGCATCTTTGAGATTATTCCATTGCCTGACCGAGAGAGCATGATCGATGCGGCCGCGATTGCCGTGCATCCACGGATTAATGACATAGTTCACGCCAAAATGGTCCGGCGCGCACATTAAAAGTTTTTGTCTGGAATTCGGCGCGGCGACAGTTGCGGCGGCGTTTTGCGGCAACGGCGCGGTTGCAATATGAATATTCATCCAACGAACCTCACGGCATGGGGCGCGACGGCTTCCTCAAGCGCGTCATGGAAGACCTCGACCGCGGCCAAGAGATCGGCCTCCTCGATAATCAGTGGCGGCGCGAAGCGAATGACGGTTTCGTGCGTGTCCTTGGTCAAAACGCCGCGCCGCAGCATGGCGAGACACACTTCCTTCGCGTTGGCGCGCGCGGGATCGAGCTCGACTCCCGCCCAAAGCCCTTTGCCGCGAACCTCGACGATCGCGGGATGGTCGATGCCGGCAAGGGCGGCGAGCAAGGTTTTCCCCAGGACACGGCTACGCAAGGCGAGATCCTCGTCTTGGAGAACGTGGATCGCCTCGCGTGCGACCGCCATGGCAAGCGGATTGCCGCCAAAGGTAGAGCCATGGCTGCCGGGATCGAAAACGTCCATGACGGCGCGCCGCGCGACAAACGCGGAGACGGGCATAATACCGCCGCCGAGCGCCTTGCCGACGATGAGAGCGTCGGGCTTGGCGTTCTCGTGTTCAAAGCAGAAGTTTCGCCCGGTGCGCCCAAAGCCTGACTGGACCTCGTCGAAAATCAACAGTATGCCGTGCCGGTCGCAGATCCGCCGGAGGCTCGCCTGATATCCCTTTGGCGGCACGATAATGCCTGCCTCGCCCTGAATGGGCTCGATAAGAACGGCGGCGGTGAATTGCGAGATCGCCGCCTCGAGCGCATTCGCGTCGCCGAATGGCACCGTGACAAAGCCAGGCGCGAAAGGGCCAAAACCGCGCCGGTAGGAGAGTTCGCTGGAAAAGCCTATGATCGATGTCGTCCGGCCATGGAAATTCCCCGCGGCGACGATAATTTCCGCTTTCGCCCCGGGGATCGAAAGCCGGTCATAGCCATAACGGCGCGCGGCCTTGATCGCGGTCTCGACCGCCTCCGCGCCGGTGTTCATCGGAAGGCACGCATCAAGCCCGGCGAGATCCGAGAGCTCCTCGCAAAGCGGCCCGAGATTATCCGTATGATAGGCACGGGAGACGACATCCAAGCGTTCGAGCTGACGTTTCATGGCGTTCACGAGACGCGGATGCAGATGGCCGAAGCTCGCCGCCGAATAGGCGCTCATCATATCGATGTAGCGCTTGCCGCCAGTATCGAAGAGATGCGCGCCGGCGCCCCTTGCCAAGACGACCGGAAGCGGCGCGTAATTTTTCGCGCCGAAGCGGGCTTCTTGAGCGATGACCCTCTGCGGGGATACGGCGGTCTGCAAGGGCATGGGGCAATGCAAGGACATGGCGGCCTCCTATCGATACTTCCTCCCGAGAAGATTTATCGCACGGAAGGCGGCGTTGTTGCCCCGGAACTTGGCCCGTTTTCGCGCAGAATATCCGCGGCAAAGTCCCTTCCACGCGCAAAAATGCGCGGGCACATATTTTGCCCGAGGCCAATCGCCGGATACCGTGCGAATC
>JBOHJU010000146.1:0-7044 GCA_050728755.1 Methylocella sp. | reverse complement strand
GGCTATAGGCCATCTCGTCCATATGCGTCTTGCCGACGAGCCGCCCGCCGGCCGCGAGCAGCCGATCGAGCGCCGCGGCGTCGAGTGTGGCGGGCGAGTGGCTTGCCGCCCAAGCCGGATTGCCGTTGCGCGAGACATATCCGGCGACATCGATGTTCTCCTTTACGACGAAGGTCGTGCCCGAGAGCGCCCCAGCAAAGGCACTGGCATTGCGTTTCGTAACGTCGAGCGCCACGCTAATGGCGCCGAAGGCGTCCGCCATTTCGGCTGTCTCCATGCTATGAGCGCGACGGAAAGGCCGCCGTGGAGGGCCATACAATCCAACCGCCCAAAGGACCAGCTTTCCGAGCGATCCCACTCGCTTCAAGGCCGCCAGATGCATGCGGCCGTGGCTGATTTTTGGCCCCAACCGGACAATAACGTTTCACGCGAAAAATTTTGGTAATATTGCGATCTCCGTTACAGACGTGATCGGCGCGGTCGGCGTAATCGCTGGGCTTCTGGTCATAGGTGGGCAAATTGCACAGTTTTGCGGAGCGTTTTCCGGCCATGAGCGAAACGTCTTTCGAGGCGCCTCCACGCCACGCGCCCGCGAAAGCCATCGCCGGAGTCGCCGTGCGGCGGCTCGCGCTTGCCGATTTCCGCTCCTATGCCTCGCTCGATCTTGCCATTGACGCGCGTCTTGTCGTGCTGACCGGCGAGAATGGCGCGGGCAAAACCAATCTTCTCGAAGCCCTGTCGCTGCTCGCGCCGGGACGTGGCCTGCGCCGGGCGGAATTGAAAGATTGCGCGCGACGCAACGGCGGGGGCGGCTTCGCTATCTCGGTCGAACTCGAAACGCAAAAGGGCGCCGTCCAGCTTGGGACCGGGGTCGAGCCGCAAGGGGACGCGCCACTGCTGCGCAAATACCGGATCGACCGCGAGCCGGTCAGATCCATGCGCGGCTTTTCTGATCACGTCCGCGTGGTATGGCTGACACCCGCGATGGACGTGCTTTTCATTGGCCCGGCGGGAGACCGGCGGCGGTTTCTCGATCGGCTCGTGCTCGCCATCGATGCCGATCACGGGACCCGCGTAGCCTCGCTCGAACGTGCGTTACGCAGCCGCAACCGCTTGCTGGAGGAGGGTCCCGGTGCCGACCGTGGCTGGCTCGAGGCGATCGAACGGGAGGCCGCCGAACTCGCCATCGCGATTGCCGCCGCGCGGTTCGAAACCATATCGCGGCTTTCGGCGCTCGTTGCCGAGACGCGGGACATAGCTTCCCCCTTTCCGTGGGCGGACGTCGCCTTGGAGGGCGACGTCGAACGCCTGGTGCGGACCTGGCCCGCACTAAAAGCCGAAGACATTTATCGTGGCATATTGCGCGGCAACCGGTCCCGCGACGCGGCGGCGCGGCGCACCCTAACCGGGCCGCAGGCGAGCGATTTTTGCGTGCGCCACGGCCCAAAACAAATCCCGGCGGCGCAGGCTTCGACGGGAGAGCAAAAGGCGCTCCTCGCAGGATTGGTTCTGGCGCACGCAAGGCTCGTTGCGGCGACGAGCGGAATAGCGCCGCTCGTCCTCCTCGACGAGATCGCCGCCCATTTCGATCCGGTCCGGCGCGTCGCGCTCTTTGAAGCGCTCGAAACCTTGGGCGGGCAGATCTGGCTCTCCGGCGCGGACGGGGCGAGCCTAGGGATAGTGGAAAAACGCGCGCTGACGTTGAAAGTGACGCCGGGACCGGTCACATCCATTTGTCAAGGATAGTTTTGCCGACTCCGCGAAATCCGCCCCTATATGTTGCGGCAGGTATACCCTGAAGCGGGCCGTCTATCCCTTCAAGCTTCAGGTTGTCTCGGTTTCAGGCTCCGCGGCCCGTGCTCTGAGGCCGGCTGCTCTATGGTGTCGATGCAGAATCCAAGGACGCCGTTAAGCTTGTTCGGCGAGACCCAAAGCCATGGGAGCACGGGTTCATGTGGAGCCAATTGATCGACTTTGTGCTGGCACAGCAGAAGGCAATCGAAATCGCCGCCGCGTTCCTTCTGGGCAGCGGCAGTTGGGGGATCGTAAGCACAACGATCCAGGCCGCTTCTAGATTGCGGTCGCGGCGAAGGCAAACGCCGCTTCCGGAGGCCGACACCGCAACTCCATCGCATGAAGCGCCGGACGGCGCCGGCGAGGTAGCCTCGGCTCATCCGGCACCGTTCCCTCCCGAGGTTCCTGCGGAAGTTGAGGCTTTGAAGCCTAACCTCTCTGCTCTGGTTCAAGACGAAGCTTTCGAGCCCGAACCCGCCGCGCGCGAAATAGCTCCCGTAAGTCCGCCCCTTGCCTTAGAAACGCCGAGCTGGTGGACGCGGCTGCGCGATGGCCTGTCGCGCTCGTCCGGCTCGATCGGGGAAGGCCTTGCCGCGATCCTCACCAAGCGTAAGCTCGACGCTTCGATGCTCGACGACTTGGAGGACGTCTTGATCCGCGCCGATCTCGGCGTCGCGACGGCGGCGAGGATCGCGAAAGCAATCGGCGACGGCCGCTATGGCAAGGATGCCAGCGTCGAAGAGGTCAAGGCGGTCCTCGCCGCTGAAATCGAGGGCGCGCTGACTCCTCACGCCCGGCCGCTGGAGATCGACGGGGCCAAGAAACCTTTCGTCATACTCGTGGTCGGGGTGAACGGATCGGGCAAAACAACGACCATCGGCAAGCTCGCGGCGCGATTTTCAAGCAACGGCCATAGTGTTCTGCTCGCCGCTGGCGACACGTTCCGTGCCGCCGCGATCGAGCAATTGCGCATCTGGGGTGAGCGCATTGGGTGTCCGGTCATTGCCAGCAAACAAGGCAGCGATGCCTCGGCGCTGGCTTTCGATGCGATCAAGGCCGCGCGGGACCGCGGGGCCGAAGTAATGCTGATGGACACCGCCGGTCGGCTGCAAAACCGGGCCGTGCTGATGGCCGGCCTTAAAAAAATCATCCGCGTCATGAAAAAGGTCGATCCCGGCGCGCCGCACGCCGTGCTTCTCGTCCTCGATGCGACGGTCGGCCAAAACGCGATAAAACAGGTCGAGACTTTCGGCCGTGTCGCAGGCGTTACCGGTCTTGTCATGACCAAGCTCGACGGAACCGCGCGCGGCGGCATCCTCGTCGCGATCGCGGAGAAATTCCAGCTTCCGGTGCATTTCATCGGGGTTGGCGAAGGCGTCAACGACCTCGAGGCTTTCGAGGCCCACGATTTCGCCCGCGCCATCGCCGGAATGGACGATTAAAGATTTATCCGCTGGAGCAGGCCAACCGGGCTCTTGCCGATCTTCGCGGCGGCCGGTTCGAGGGTGCTGCCGTTCCGGTGCCTTGAGCGCGATCAATCCGGAGTCTGTGTCTCCGGCGGCTGCACGAGGCCGAGCGCGGCAGACTCGAGCATTTCCAGAGATTGGCTGGCGTCCAACCGGCGCCATGCGAGAGGGCCGACGGTCTCCTTGGCCTGGGCCGCGACGACGGCGGCCGTCGCGTCCGACGCGTCCCCGTGCCTGGCGGTTACACGGCGCGTCAGGATCTCGATAGGGGCCTCCAACCAGAGGCCAAAGAAGGGAGCGCCTGCGCGCTCCGCCAGCACGGCGATCGCCGCGCGCTCCTCGGGCCGGTGGTGCGTCGCGTCCACGATGACGGCCTGGCCGGCCCGAAGCGCCGTTTCGGCGAGGCGGTGGAGCCTCGCATAGACCCTCGCCGAGACCTCGGGCCGATAGGCCTCCCCCGGGAGCGGCGCAGTCTCCGCGACCGCGAACAGACGCTTTCGCTCCGTATCGCTGCGCAGATGGAGCGCACCCGGCGCCCGCCCGAGGGCCGGCGCGATTGCCGCAGCCAGCGTGGTCTTCCCCGTCCCGGACAGGCCGCCGATAGCGACCAGAAGCGGCGGAACAGGCGCGAGAAACCGGACGGAGGCGTCGAAATAGGCCCGCGCCTCGTCCCGGAGGTTCGCCTTCCTCGGATTGAGGCGAAGCAGTGCCGCAATCACCTTCGCCCGGATCGCCGCGCGCAGACTCAGGAAGAGCGGTAAGGCCCCGAGGCCTTCGATCTGAAACGGCTCATCTTCGGACAATAGGAGATACCGATTCATTAGGCGATTGGCGTCGGCGCGCAGACTTTGCTCGCAGAGATCCATCAGCAGGAAGGCGAGATCGTAGAGGATGTCGGAGGTCGCGATAGCCTCGTCGAACTCGATCGCGTCGAATAGGACCGGCGCCTCGCCGATCAGAACGAGATTGCCGAGGTGAAGATCGCCATGACAGCGACGGACCTGCCCCCGCGCGCCGCGGCGGAGCAAAAGCGGCTCGGCCTGATCGAAGGCTGCGATCAGTGCATGGCCGAGCGCGGCAACAGGCTTCGACGGGAACAAGTCCAGTGCATCGCCGAGTTCGCCGGCCGTTTCCTTCAAGCGACAACGCAAGGCGCGCGTGGCCGCAGGGCCATCCTTGGGCACCGCCCGCCGGTGCGCGGCCACGATCGCCTGAGCGATCTTGTCGATCAGCTCCGGGCCGAGCGGGCCCTTCGCCGCGAGGCGATCTAGGGTGGCGTTTTCGTCGAAGCGGCGGAGATGGACCACCCATTCGATGACTTGTCCGTCACCACCGAGGCGGAGGATACCGCCGCCGCGGGTGATCGGCACGACGCCGAGATAGAGGTCGGGCGCATTGCCCCGGTTGACCGCTATCTCCGCCTCGCACGCGGCGTGCCGCTTTTCTAGGGTCGAAAAATCCATGAATGGAAAACGGACGGCGCGCTTGACCTTGTAGACATCCCGGCCCGCGAGGAACACGGCCGCACCGTGCGTATCGATGCGTGTCACCGGGGCGGACAGCCCATAGGTCCTGGGTTCCTGAAGGAAGGCGAAGACGTCATGCTGATCTTGCCGGACGGACGGGTTCATTGGCCTAGTCCAGCTGATAGCGCGTGATGAAAGTCCAGTTTGCGCCATGGCGCTGTTATTTGCAGTAGCGGGCGGTACCGGAATCGTTGAGCCTACATTGGCACGGTTACGAATACGCTTCCAAACATCGGCGTGAAATAGCAGGCATTCGCAGCAATAGCGGCAGAACTCTCCGTCTTGTCCGCAAGTTTCAGAAGTGGCCGGCCTCCTACGCGCGGCCTTGGAGTGCCCATGCGGGTCGCCAAAAAATCCCCGATCGTTACCGGGATCTTTTTCCCGGCATCACCAATGGCGTGGCCGTTTCCGCGGTAGGATGAACGAGGACGCAAATGAATATGCTCGTTGGCTTTATTATCAGAGTGCAATAAGAGATCCAAGATGCGGTGGTGTTCGCATCATCGTAAGTAAGACGCCCAAGTTCGTTTAAGGGCCGCGCCACGAAACGCACCAAGCCCGGCGTCGCGGATTTTAACCTTTGCCGGGCCGGCCGAGTTCCTGACCGAGCCGGGGCTGGCTGGTATTGCCGGGCGAAATGGGTGCGGCAAATCGAATCTGGTCAAGGCGCTGCGCTGGGTCACGGCCGACAGCTCGTCGAAAAGCGATGCGCGCACCGCCGCGTGGCGGAAAACGGGAAGGGTACAGCAGAATGAGTGAAATGAAGTTCCGGGCCGCCATGCCGAAGGCGGAGCAAGGAAAGTTGCAATCGCCATGGCTAAAATTCGGCGTGGAAGTGGGGCCGCTTATCCTGTTCTTTTTCGCCAACGCGCGGCCAAAGCTGTTCGCGCCCGCGGTGGCGCCTTTCCTGCCGCAGCCGATCCTGAGCGGCCCAAACGCCGGGCTCTTCACCGCAACCCTCGTCCTGATGGCGGCGGTCGCCGCGGCCCTCGCCGTCTCGTTTGTTTCGACACGGCGGCTTCCGACGATGCCGCTCATCACCGCGGCTCTCGTGCTCGTTTTCGGCGGGCTCACGCTTTATTTGCAGGATGCCGCCTTCATCAAGATGAAGCCGACTATCCTCTATGCCGGCTTCGGGGTAGCGCTCATCGGTGGCCTCGCGATGAACAAGCTGGTGCTGCCCATTATTTTCGATCAAGCCATGGCCTTGACCGAGCGCGGCTGGCGGCTCCTCACCTTGCGTTGGGGAGGCTTCTTTTTCGCGCTTGCGGGTCTCAACGAGATCGTTTGGCGCACGCAATCGAACGATGCCTGGGTCGCCTTTAAGTTTCCCGGAATTTTTATTCTGATTCTTATTTTCTCGATCGCCCAGGTGCCTCTTATCACGCGCCATAAGCTTCCGGACGAAGAGGCGGATCTGGCGCCGGATCACTATTGAGTTTGCGCTTTTAGGAGCGTTAGCTAATATTTGCCAGATTTGACCACGAGCCAAATCAATATCAACCCGAGGCTACAGCAGACCGCAAAGACGGTAAGCCCAATAATAGTCATTCCCGGCGTCAGGGGTCCTTTGTCTGCAAGGAGCAAGAAACTGGAGCCGACGATCAGGGCTGCGAGCACCAGACCAACTGCAATGTTGCGATCGCTAGAGCGACCCAGCTTGACCCTCTCGACCTCTTGCTCGCTCGCTCGCGCAGCCTGTTCTTCCGCCTGCCGGCGTTCTGTAATGTCGGTCCAAAACCCGACGATCTTCTTGGGCCGGCCGTCGGCCTTCCGCAAGAGGCTCGCCTCGTCCCGCATCCAAAGGTAGTGGCCGTCCTTGGATCGAAACCGATACTCTTGCACCAAGTGGCCCTGGGTCATCAGGATCGACGTTTTCTCGACAGCGGCCTTCTTGTCATCGGGATGCAGACAACCGATCCACCAGTCAGGGGCCAGCGCTTCCTCGACTTCGTAACCCAGGATTCTCTTGACGCTGTTACTTACCCATTGGTTAGGAAAACCTTTAGCTGTTAACGCAAGCACATAGATGACGGTAGGAATGGAATTCAATATGCGGGCCGACCGTTTGCCTGAATTGAGCATGAGCCAAGTCACTATCAGCGCGAGGCTACAGCCGACCGCTAAGAAGGTGAGTCCAATAACAGTCTTTCCCCACACCCCGGGCCGTTTGTCTGCAAGGAGCAAGAAACTGGAGCCGACGATCAGGGCTGCGATCACCTGACCAACCGCAATGCGATTGGTAGACTGAATCAGGT
>JBOHJU010000145.1:0-7086 GCA_050728755.1 Methylocella sp. | reverse complement strand
GGCGGAATGCCTTCGCGCATGAGAGCGGCATTCACCAGGACGGCATGCTGAAGAACGCCGGAACTTATGAGATCATGACTCCCGAAAGCGTCGGCGTAGCCAAGACCTCGCTCGTCATGGGCAAGCATTCCGGCCGCCACGCTTTTAAGGAAAAACTCAAGGAGCTCGGCTACGAGCTTGGCGAAAACGCCCTCGAAGACGCTTTCGCCCGTTTCAAGGGTCTCGCCGATCGCAAGAAGATCGTCTACGACGAAGATCTGGCCGCCCTTGTCGACGACGAGATCGCCCATGCGCACGATCGCATCAAGCTTGTCGCCCTGACCGTGATCGCCGGCACCAAGGGGCCGCAATCGGCGGCCTTGACGCTCGATGTCGACGGCGAACAGAAGACCCATCAGGCGACGGGCAATGGCCCGGTTGATGCGATTTTCAACGCGATCCAGGCACTCGTGCCGCACAAAGCCGTGCTTGAACTATTTCAGGTGCACGCGGTCACCCAGGGAACCGATGCGCAGGCCGAAGTTTCCGTGCGCCTCGCCGAGGACGGCAAATCGGTCACCGCGAAGGGAGCCGATCCCGACACCTTGGTGGCATCGGCGCGGGCCTATATCGCGTCCCTAAACAAGCTGATGGTCAGGCGCGGAAAGCAGCGTCCGGAGGTGCTGACCGGATGAGGAATAATGTGAGAAAAAATATAAACGGCATCGAGTCAGCGTTGGGGTTTGGTGGGAGCGGGCCGCGTTAAGCTTTATTCAGCTTTAGCTAGTACCGGCAAGGAACAGGGCAAGGGGCGCCAAGTTTGTTTTGTGCGCGATGAACGAAAAAAGATAGCAATCGTACTGGCTTAGCTCGCCTGAAAGTATTACCAACGGTTTAGCTTTTTCGCTTTCATGCTTAAGCCAGTCAATTTTAACCTTACGTCTTACGAACAATCGGAACAATCCTTCGGGGGTAGCGTTATGCCGTTCGGCAATTCGCGATAAGCGAAAATTCGCCTCCAACGAAGGAGAGTTCCAAATGAGAAAAAGCTTGTTGACGACGATCGCGGCAGCGGCCCTGATCGCGGGTGCTGGCCTCGCCAAGGCCCAGCAGATGCCGGGGAGCAATCGCACCAATGCCCAAGGCTATTCTGAAGGCCAGCAGGGCGCGGCGAATCCGGCCGAACATCAGCCCGGCGCGATGCAGGACCAGAGGAGGTCCGCTGCCACGCAGCAAACGGAGCATCGCGGCCAAGCCGGCGCGATGGAGAGGCAAAGACGGTCCGCCGCCATGGAGCAAAGGGAGCATCGCGGCCAAGCTGGCGCGATGGAGAAACAGAGACGGTCCGCCGTCATGGAGCAAAGAGAGCACCGCGGCCGAGCCGGCGCGATGGAGAAGAAGCAGGGACGGTCCGCCGCCACAGAGCAAAGGGAGCGTCGCTCTGGCCAAGCCGGTGCAATGCAGGGCGAGGCCCAAGGCAGGTCTGCGCCTGAACAAAACAGAGGCGGTATCACCGAGCAACGGTCAGTCGCGTCTCCCACCTTATCTTCGGGTCAGAAGACCAGACTTCACCAGATCGTCGCCGGCGGGAATATTCAACGTATCAACCATGCCGATTTCGCACTTTCGGTCGGAACGGTTGTGCCCGATACCGTGGCACTTTACGATCTTCCCCCAACAATTGTGAACATCGTTCCGCAATATAGCGGCTTCGAGTACATTGTTGTGCGAAACGAACTGGTGATCATCGATCCCGCCACGCTCGATATCGTGGCGATTCTTCCGGTTTGACAGAGCTCAGGGCCTAGCTTCAGCGCAGTTGGCTGGGGCGATAACGCCGGCGGGGGGCCCCGTCGGCCGAGTGTTATTGGCGAAGGACCGGGCACAACTCACCCCGGTTCTTCCGCCGCGATGACGTGGAAAAAACTTCCCGACACGTTGCCGCGCCGGTTGCCTTCCGCTTGCTCGGCTCCGCCATGGGCATCTTGGACAAAGGCGAAAGGCGGGTCGTCCGTGCTGTTCGCCTCGATCGTGGCAAAATGAAATTCATGGCCGCGCAGAAGCGCCCCTTTCTCGCCCAAGGCATGGGCCTCGGAGAGGCGCGCTTGCCGGTAGCCTAGATGCAGCTTGCGTTTGGCAAAACTAAAGGAGGCGCCAAGTAGGCCCGCCATGCGGTGGGTATGGCCCGCTTGATCGGTCAGGCTTTCCCCCAAAACCATGTAGCCGCCGCATTCGCCGTGGATGGGCCGCGTTTTCGCGAACTTGCGTAAGCCCGCAAGAAACCGCTCTTTCCCCGCGATCAGCCCCGCATGTAACTCGGGGTAGCCGCCTGGCAGCCAGCAAAGATCGCAGTGGCCGGGCGGCGGCTCGTTGGCGAGCGGCGAAAAGAAAGCGATTTCCGCGCCGGCCTTTCGCCAGCCGGCCAGAATATGCGGATAGAGAAACGAGAACGCTGCATCCTTTGCGATCGCGATGCGCTGTGCTGGCGGCGGCAAAGCGGGCGATCCGGCGCAGGGCAACGTCGCGCGGGCACAAGCCAAAACCGCGGCGGTATCGACATGCAAATTGATAAACGCGGCGATCCTGTCGAGTAGCTCATCTAGGCCGACGATCTCGGCCGCCTGCACGAGGCCGAGATGGCGCTCCGGCAGGGTGATTTTTTCATCGCGCGGCAAGGCCCCGAGAACTGGCGTCCCGAGTGCCTCGATTGCATCGGCTGCAAGCTGGCGATGACGCGGGCTAGCCACCCGGTTCAAGATCACTCCGGCGATCCTTATGCGCGGGTCGAAGCCGGCGCAGCCGTCGACGATTGCCGCCGCGGTTCGCGATTGTCCGGTGGCGTCGATCACGAGCAGGATCGGCCAGCCGAGCGCCGCCGCGACATCGGCGGAAGAGCCTGACCGACCAGGCTCTCCCGCCACGCCGTCGAAAAGCCCCATAACGCCTTCACAGAGGATCAGCTCGCAAGCCTCGCCAGCCGCAACGCCCAGTCCGCCGAGCAGCGCTGGAGACATTGCCCAAGTGTCGAGATTAAAGCTCGGTTTGCCCGTCGCGGCGGCGTGAAAGGCGGGGTCGATATAGTCCGGCCCGCATTTGGCGCCAGCCACAGCGAGGCCGGCGTTCCGGTAAGAGCGCATGAGCCCGAGGGCCAGCATGGTCTTGCCGCTGCCCGAGCGCGGCGCGGCGATGACGAGACCACGTGTTAGAATATTGCGGGCGTGGCCGGCGAGTTTCACAAGAAGGCGTTTCCTTGCCAATGAGCGAAGCCGAGGAGCATTTTTCCCGGAAGGCGAATTTGCGCAAGGGCTGGACGACCGGCGCCTGCGCCGCCGCCGCCGCGCGGGCGGCCTACGAGGCGCTCGTTAGCGGCCAATTTCCCGGTACAGTCACGATCACCTTGCCGGGCGGCGCGCGGCCGAGCTTCACGCTCGCACTGGAAGAGCTTGGCGAGGGGTTCGCGCGCGCGGGAATCATCAAGGATGCGGGCGACGATCCAGATGTGACGCATGGCGTGATGGTGATCGCGCGCGCGTCCTACGGCCCGCCCCGATCGGGCGTGGTATTTCGCGCTGGCGAGGGAGTAGGCACCGTCACCCGCGCGGGCTTGGCCTTGGCCCCCGGAGAACCGGCGATCAATCCGGCACCCCGCCTTATGATCAAAGCCGCGATCGGCGAGGTCGCGCGCATCTACGGTCTTGCCGGAGACGCGATCGTTGAAATCTCGATTCCGGGCGGCGAAAAAATCGCCCAGCGAACCCTCAATGCCCGGCTCGGCATCGTTGGCGGCCTGTCGATCCTGGGCACGACGGGGATTGTCGTGCCGTTTTCCTGCGCCGCATGGATCGATACGATTCATCGCGGCATCGATGTCGCCCGCGCGGCCGGGCTTGCCCATATCGCCGGCTCGACCGGCTCGACCTCGGAAGCCGCCGTCAAAGTGCTGCACGGGTTGCCGGAAATTGCATTGATCGAGATGGGCAATTTTGCCGGCGGCATGTTGAAATATCTGCGCACGCACGCCATCGCCAAGGTGACGATAGCCGGCGGCTTCGCCAAAATGACCAAACTCGGCCAAGGCCTTCTCGATCTGCATTCGGGCCGTGGCGAAGTCGAATTTTCCTGGCTCGCGGCGCGCTGCGCGGAGGCCGGCGCCGGCGACGATCTCATCGCGAGCGTAAAAGCCGCCAATAGCGCCAGGGAGGTCCTGGACCTCGCAAGCGCGGGGGGCATCGACATCGGGGCCGCGGTCGCGGAGGCCGCGTGGCGCACAGCGGCGAAGGTTCTGCGCGGCAGCGGCATCGCGCTTGAGATTGCGGTATTCGACCGCGACGGCTCTCTCCTCGCGCGAACGCCGTTCCGCCCCGTTCATTGAGGTGTTCCCCGGAAACGGCGCTGGTAGTCCCTGTCATAGACTGCGCTTTCGCGAAAATCGCCGCGCGCCAAAACTTGCCCGACGAGGATCAGCGCGGTGCGCTCGATCGGCGTCGCCGCGGCCATTCCGGCGATGGTCGCGAGCGTCCCCCGGAGAATCGTTTGATCCGGCCAGGAAGCGCGAAACACGATTGCCGCCGGGCAGCCGGCGCCATAATGCGGCATCAATTCGGCCGCGATCCGCTCGACCGCATGGATCGAGAGATGAATGGCGAGCGTCGCCCGCGTGGCCGCAAAAGCCGCGAGCTGCTCATGCTCCGGCATCAAGGAGGCGCGTCCCTGGGTGCGGGTCAGAACCAGGGACTGCGCAACTTCCGGCAAAGTGAGTTCAACTCCCACGGCGGCGGCGGCGGCGGCGAAAGCCGGAACGCCCGGCGTGATCGTATAGGGAATGGAAAGCCGCTCAAGCACGCGAATTTGTTCGCCGAGCGCACTCCATATGGAGAGATCTCCCGAATGCAGGCGCGCTACATCTTCCGCCCCGCGATGCGCGCGCAAAAATTCGCCGCCGATCTCATCGAGGCTCATCGGTGCCGTATCGACGATGCGGGCGCCCTTCGGACAATGTTCGAGGAGCGCCCGGGGCACGAGAGAGCCCGCGTAGAGGCAGACGGGCGAACGGGCGATCAGATCGCGGCCGCGCAAGGTGATGAGATCGGGGGCGCCCGGCCCCGCGCCGATGAAGTGAACGGTCATGGCCCTTTGATCATTTGGTCATGGCCATCGCTTGCCCGCGATCGCGCGGCTTGCGCCCCCATCGCTCACGCCCGCGAGGAAGCTGGGCAGAGGAAGGCCCCGCTGGGGCAAGCGCGGCGAACTCGGCGATGGAAAGAAGTCCGAACATCGCCAGCACTCTTGGCGAGTTCGTGGCGGCA
This sequence comes from Methylocella sp., assembly GCA_050728755.1. Taxonomy (GTDB): domain Bacteria; phylum Pseudomonadota; class Alphaproteobacteria; order Rhizobiales; family Beijerinckiaceae; genus Methylocapsa. The sequence goes on along the minus strand of JBOHJU010000145.1, from coordinate 1,801 downwards.
CGTAAAGAGGCTTGCCGCAAAACCTGGCCGCCGAGAAAACACGAGCGGAAGGCCAAGCGCTTTTGCCGCTTGGGCCAAGCCCGCCTCGCTCGTCTTGGTCTCGTGCGCGAAAAGGGCCGCTGGCGCGCCCGCGCGTGCCGCCGCCGCGATGGCGCGTTCGACGAGGGCCGGGATCGCCGTTTTTGTAGCCAAAGCCGGCAAGCACCCGCACACAGGTCTCGAAACATGCGCGCCACCGGCCTTACACCTCGCAGGTTTGGGTCACCTGTTCCGGAAGGCCGGTGTGCATCATCTCGTACCCCGCCACGCGCAAAATTGCGCGCGCGGGGCTCATCGTTACAGCAAGCCGCGTATAGGGATTGAGGACCGGCGGCTTTACCCAATCGAAACCAGTGTGCGACAAGAGCCCGCGCCAACCAGCCAGCGCATCGTGCCGGTTGCGACAGTGCGCAGCCGCGTCTACCGGCGAGCAGGTGAGAAAACGGCCAGCCGCGATACGCGCTTCCCACTTCGGGCGGCCCGGCACCCAATCATTGGCGGCACTCGTCTCCTTTCCCCGCGTGACAAAACCGTTCTCGGTCTGCTCGATCACGCAGCGCTCGCCCGGCGTGCAGCCAATGAGCGTGTAGATCACCGGCCGTGCCACCGGCGTGTTTTCCAACTCGCCCTTCGCATTGGTATATGTTTCACAAGTCTCGAATACCCGACGCAGCAGGTGATCCGGCGGCATATAGCGAATATTCACCCAGGTATGAAGCGAGTTGGCCGCAAGGTCGTAACCACGCAGCCAGTGATGCTGGGTGCGGCGCCTCATGGGCGCCTGGTTGATGCAGGCGGCGAACCGGCACGGCGCCATCGCTGTCAGCACGCCAGCGTAGCCGGGCCAGGTAACACTGCAATATTCGCCCGCGGGCCCCGTTGTGCGAGCAACTTCCGTGTGGCGGCCGAGCCCAGGGAATGTCCAATCGAGCGTGCGAGCGAGCCAAGGCACGCCGTCTTCCTCGCGCGCGAGCGAGGTGCAGGCCCATTGGTACGAGTTGTTGAGCAGCCAGACACCCGGAAAGCCGAGCGTCGCCGCTATTTGCGCAATCTCCGGCACATAGGGCGAGCAGGACCGGGCGAGCCAGCGGCGCGTGGCTCCATCCAAGGCCGGCAGGAGCGGCGCCACAGCGCGCGGAAAGACCGTGAGGCACTCGTCGCGCAGGACGCGCGCGCGAGCCCGGCTCAGGCCCGCGTGGCGGAGAGGCCCGCCGTCGCCGACATCGACGATGGGAATTGTCGGCATGACGGGGCTCATGGACTGCTCGTCTCGACGCGGCTTCGAAGCTATTGGCAGCGCCAACGAAGAATAAACCAAAAAAAACGCGGGGGCAAAAATAGGCTTTCACCCACTCTTCCGCTTGCGCCAAATCCCGGCTTCGTATTGCGCCGTGCCTTGCACGGCAGTTGCGTCATGATACGGGGTTTAAGCGGCGGCGGGCTGTAACAGCGATTTGAGAGGCGCCGATTCATCGGCGAGGCGCGCCGCGGCGATCTCCATCCGCTCGCCGACGATGCGTTTGGCAGCCATGAATTCGCCAGGGCGATTGACTGAATCGGCGGCAGTAACCCGTCCTTCCTTGAGATAAAATGCAATGAACGACGACGCTTCCATGCTCCCCCGGATCGCAAGCTCCTCATAGCCATCGGAGACGCCGGCCATCTGCAATTTGAGATCATATTGGTCGGACCAAAACCAGGGGGCGGCGGCGGCGGGAATTGGCCGCCCGGTGATCGCTGCGGCGGCCGCGCGGGCCTGTTC
>JBOHJU010000144.1:0-7144 GCA_050728755.1 Methylocella sp. | reverse complement strand
TTCCATGCGTCGCCACCTGGGCCAAGGCCGACAATCCGCAACCTCCCCGGCGCGCTCATGGGCGCCTGCCTTGGCCGGGAATGAGAATGGAGGAAAAATAAGGCGCATGATCGCCGGTCTTGACGGCAAGCGGGACGATAGTTTCGGTTTCGCTGGTGCCGTGCTCGACATAGATCGCTGTCGAGAGGCGTCCTGCCTCGGCGATCGCCGCGCGGATTTTCGCCAGATTGGCGCCGATCTTGATGATGACCACCGCATCGGCCGTACCGAGATGACGGACCAATGCCGCGCGCCCGAGCGTGCCCGGTAGAACGCTCAAGACGTCGTCGCCCCATGCCATCGGCGCCTTTGCCGCGCTCCAGCACCCCGACATGCCGGTGACGCCTGGAACGATCTCGACGCTGAAGCGATCTTTCAACCGGACATAAAGATGCATGAAGGATCCATAGAAAAGCGGATCGCCCTCGCAGACGAGTGCGACATCGCGGCCCGCCAGAAGATGCGACGCGATGGCACCCTCCGCCGCTGTGTAGAAGGCGCGCAGATCCTCGACATAGGCGGGGTCGCAAAAATGCGTTTCCGTCGTCACCGGATAGAGCAACGGCAATTGGAGGCATGTATCGGTGACCCAGCGATCGAGAATGGCGTGGGCTTTTCCGCTTGCGCCTTTCTTGGCGAAATAGGCGGCGACTGAAACGGCGGCGATGATTTTGGTGGCCTTGATCGTCACGAGGTCGGGATCGCCGGGGCCGAGGCCAACGCCAAAGAGGCGGCCGTTGATTGAGGAAAATCCGCTCATTCGGCGTCGCTCGCGATCGCATTCAAGGCGGCGGCGGCCATGGCGCTGCCACCCTTGCGTCCCCGGATCGTGATGAAAGGAGCCGGGACATCGGCAATCAGCGCCTCTTTCGATTCCGCCGCGCCGACGAAGCCGGCCGGCATTCCGACGATGCAGGCGGGCCGCGCAGAAGTCTCATTGAGCATATCGAGCAGACGATACAAGGCGGTGGGCGCATTGCCGATGGCAGCGATTGCGCCATCGAGCCAGTCGCGCCAAAATTCGAGCGCGGCAGCGCTGCGCGTGGTGCCAAGTTTTTGGGCGAGCGGTGCGACGGCTGGGTCGTCGAGCTTGCAGATCACCTCGTTGCCGCGCGGCAGGCGCGCCGCGATAATACCTCGCGCCAGCATTTTGGAATCGCAGAGGATAGGCGCTCCTCGCCGAAGTGCCTGACGCGCTTGCGCCACGGCCCCCTGCGAAAATACGAGATCGGCGGCGATCTCCACCATTCCGCAGGCGTGAATCACTCGCACCGCGACATGCTCCTCTTCACGAGAGAAGCGGCCGAGATCGGCCTCGGCGCGGATCGTCGCGAAGGAGCGGCGGTAGATTTCCGCCCCGTCGCGCAGGTAGTTGAAGCGGCGCGATGTTTCGCTCATTTCCACTCTTGCTCGCTCCGCCGCCCGGCGTTCCGCGCCATCGTTTCCAGTATTTCGCGCGCTGCCGCCAGGTCGAGGCGCTTCGCATCGTTTGCTCCGGCATCAATTGCGGTCGCATCCACGACGAGATCGTAGCGTCCCGCATGAGCGATGAGGGTGAAGGGCGTCGCCGCTTGCCGCGCGCAGTTCTTGACGCAGCCAGACACATGCAGCGCGACACCAGTCTCGCGGAAACTCCGTGCCAGAGGCATCAAGGCCAAAGCATCGGAGCGGGTATCGGTGCTGCCACGCTCGCACGTCGATGCGCCGCCGCACGCCACTATCGCCAAGCGTGCATCCCCGCGATCGACGATGAAACCATGCGCGGCAAAATACGCGCGGATGGTATCGGCTTCCTGCGCATGCACAAAGGGTACGAGCAACGCCCGCCACGGCGTGAGCCTGACCTCGCCGGCACCGAAAATTTCCGCGGCGCGCGCCGCCGCGTCGAGCATATTTGCGTCAAGGCGCCCGAATGCCGCGCCGGCCCCGAAGCAGTATCTTTCGCCAAAGCGCAGCAATCCAACCGGACAAGGCTCCCCGGTGCCGCCGCTCTTTCGGGGTGGACCGGGGCGCAGTCCGGCAAGCCCGGCAATCGCGGCTTCGCTGCAACTCTCGATTAGACCGCGCATCCGGCGCGGCGGCTCTGCCATTTGTGAACTCAACCGCAGGAATGCCCGGGCAAGGCGCAAGGCAATATCGGGGATATCGTCTCCCCCGCAGCGTCCCAAAAAAATTGCCTCGCTTGCGGGTCCTCCGATCCCGACCGCGAAAGGTTGTCTGCCTCCGGTCCAATCGAACCGGACGTCGGCGGGGACCAGGCCAAGCGAAAGGCCGCTTCCGTCGTCGATCAGAAAGCCAAACTTTCCGGGTAATGCGTGTAAATCCTTGTTGGCGGCGAGCGCGGCTTCGAGCGCCTTGGCGGCGCTGGACACGTCATCCCGCCCATCGAGACCAGCGAACGGGCTCACCAGAACGTTGCGGACGGCCTCTGCCGCTGCGTCTTCATCGATGAGGCCGAGGTCCTCGAGCGTTTTGGTCAGCAAGGGCAAGCTGTCGCCGCGTACTCCGCGAATTTGCAGATTGCCCCGCGTGGAAAGGTCGAAAAGCCCATTGCCGTGGGCGCGTCCCGCTTGCGCGAGCCCGCGAATGGTGGCCGCCGGGACGACGCCGCCGCTTATCCTCAGCCGCACCAGGAGCCCGTCCTTGGCTTGCATCGGCCGCCGCGCGCCGGGACACCAGCCTTTGCGCCATATGGTTTCGCGGGTCATCCGGGCGACTCCCGCATCATGAGGAGGCAGGCGTGGGTCGAGTTGCGGCGGCTCCGCCAGAATCCTCTGGCGAGCGCCTCGTCGAAGCGTTTGGCGATAGCACGCGCGGCGTTCGGATTGGCGTCGATGAGAAAATCCCGCACGCAAGGCGTGCCAAGGGTTGCCTCGAACAGAAGCTCGAAATGCTGGCTCGATACCGCATCGCTCAAGGCCGCGAGAGAATAGAGACGGTCGATCGTCCCAGCGATTTCGGCGGCACCGCGATGGCCATGGCGCATCTGCCCGGCGATCCAGCGCGGATTGCTCGCGCGAGCCCGCACGACCCGGGCGATTTCTTGCGCCAACGTGCGCACTTTTATGGCGCCGGGACGCGCTGATTCGACATGGTAGACGGGCGTGTCGTTGCCGAGCATTTGCGCGGCGGCGGCAAAGCCACCTTCATGATCGATAATGGCGTCGGCGTCGAGAATGTCCTGCTCGTCCTGATCCTGAACGTGAACGAGGGCGTCGGCGGTCGCGACACGCTCGTTGAATGCCGTTGTCGCGATACCTTCGCCTTGCGCTCCGCTATAGGCATGCGAGGCGGCGGCTAGATAGCGCGCAGCCAGCTCTTGGCGTTCGAGCGCGGGATCGTCATCGATCGCCCGCGTGAGGCCGATCCCATAGGCGCCGGGCGCTGCGCCAAAAACCCGCAAGAGAATCTTGGGCGCGAGCCTGCGCGCCGCCGCCAAGGGGTTAGCGTCATCTTCTTCGTCGAGCTCGCTAACTGCCGCTACCGCCTGATTGAACAAGGCGATCTGGGCTGGAAAAACATCGCGGAACAGCCCTGAGATCCGCATGGTGACATCGACGCGCGGATGCGTCAGGCGCGCGGGTGGAATGATCTCGAAGCCCGTGACTCTGGAGGACGCATTGTCCCAAAGCGGAGCGACGCCGATGAGCGCGAAAGCCTGGGCGAGATCGTCGCCGCCGGTACGCATGGTGGCGCTCGCCCAAAGGTCCATCACGATGGTCCTCGGCCAGTCGCCTTGATCCTGGACATATCGGTTCAACACCTCTTCCGCCGCGCGTTGACCTATCTCCCAAGCGGTGCGCGACGGCACCGCGCGCGGATCGATCCCATAAAGATTACGCCCCGTGGGGAGCACGTCGATGCGTCCGCGCGACGGCGCGCCGCCTGGGCCTGGCGCGACATAGCGGCCATCGAGCGCGGCAAGAAGCGAAGCGCGTTCCGCTTCCCCGCAGCGATCGATCAGTTCGGTTAATCGCGCGGATACATCGTCCGCGGTGCCCGTTTCGTCGCGCCCTGGCGGAAGGGTTTGTGCGAGCGCGGCTACCGTCGCATCGCGCAAGCTTGCCTCCGGCGATTGCCCGAAAACGTGCAAGCCATCGGCGATTCGCATGTCCTTCAGATCACAAAGCCAGGCATCGAGTTGGCGCAAGGCAACTGCTGGACCTGCACCGTCTTTCAGCCCGCTGTCCTGCAACATTCCTGACTCTTTCGCCCGCGCGAGGATCGCTTGCGCCAATAGCCTCGCGCGCTTGGGGTCGAGCGACTCGGCAATTGCATACTCATCGAATAAAGCTTCGATTTCGAGCGCCACGCCATGGCTTCCCGCTTGCGTGAGAGGCGGCGTCATGTGGCCGAGGGTGAGTGCGCAAATGCGCCGTTTGGCCTGCGCCGCCTCGCCCGGATTATTGACGATAAAAGGATAAATGACAGGCAGCGCTCCGAGCACCGCCTCGGGCGCGCAATCCTCCATGAGCGCCGCCGCCTTGCCGGGCAGCCATTCAAGCGTGCCATGGGTGCCGCAATGAATCATCGCATCGATCTTTTCTTGCTGGCGGAGCCAGACATAGAAGGCGACGTAGGAATGACACGGCGGCAGCCCCATATTGTGATAGTCCGCCTTGCGATTTGCGGCGATGCCGCGATCGGGCTGCAATGCGACGATCAAATTTTCCGCACGCACGACCGGAAACGCGAATGCACCGTCGTTGGCCTCTGCTTCCGGGTTGCCCCATTGCGCCTGCATCGATTGCACAAATGCCGGGGGCATGGCATCAAGCGCCAAAACATAATCGGCGAGTGTGAGGCGTTCCGTTGAAGCCCTCTCTTCGAGGCGGCGCATCAATTCGTCCGTGCGCGGGAGCGGCCCGATGCCGTATCCGGCCTCGCGCATCGCACGGGCGATCGAGGCAACACTTTTCGCGGTGTCGAGGCCAACCGCATAGCCGCCGCGGCCCCGCCTGCTTGGGTAATCCGAAAGGACGCAAGCGATTTTGCGCGCCGCGGGGGCAGTCTTGCGCAATTTGACCCAGGCCGCGGCAAGGTCCGCGACAAAATTCACCCGCGAGGGCAGAGGCGTATGAATGCGGGGGGTGAATTCGAGATCCGCGCGATGTCCGGCTTCCGCCTTGCAGGCAATTGCGCGGGTAATCAAACGCCCGTCCATTTCCGGAAGGACCACATTCATTGCGAGATCAGCGGCGCCAAGGCCGCGCGGATTTTCCTGCCATTGCGCCTCCGTGGCGCCGGCGAAAATCGCCTGCAACACCGGCGCGCCAGCACCGTCGAGAACGCCTCCTCCGGTATCAAGGCGGGCCGAAAAGCCCGTTGTATTGACGATCACATCGGGTTTTTCGCGGGCGAGTCCGGCGCGAACGAAGGCGATCGCGTCCGCGTCCTTCAGACTCGTCACGAAGATCGCGGTCACGCCGAGCCCGCGCGCGGCTAGTGCATCCGCGAGCGCGCCAACCGGCGCTGTGTCCGCCGCGAGCATGAAGGAACGGTAGAAGACGATAAGTGCGTGGCCTTTGGCGCCATCGAGCTTGCGGCAGCCCGCCTCGAACCGGCCCGCCGCCGCAATTGCGGCCAGGGCCGCGGGCTCCCGCCACGCGAGCTGTGTGCCCGCGCGGCTCTCGATGAAATCGAGAAGCGCCGCGATGTGTTTTGTCCCGCCATGCTGGAACGCGGCATGTATATGGCGGAGATCAGCGCCGGGCACTGTTGAGGCGGCATCGAGACGTGGATCTTCCATCGCATCGCCCGGCACAACCGCCAGCGCAAAATTTTGCGCCTGCGCCGCGCGGAAAAATTCCTCGACGCCATAGCGCCAATAGTCGAGCCCGCCGAGGAGACGGACCAGCACGAAGCGCGCTTGGCTTGCGGCCTTTTCGACATAGAGATCGACCGAATAGGGATGCTTGAGCATGCCGAGGTTGGCGAGCCGCAGGCTCATTGCGCTCACCTTGCGGCGCCCCGCGGCCGCCGCGACGAGGCCGAGATCGCTGTCGGAAAACGAGAGAAACAAGATGCCGGCCGGGGTTTGGCCGAGATCGACGGCGGCCTGGGCTTCGTCGAGCGATCGCTGTTCCGTGCGCAGAAGATGCATGGCTCAGGGTTCCTCGCGCGCGAGAAGCTTTGCGATCGATACTTTGTCGAGACCTTTTTCGCCGATGATCACGAGACGGCCGTGCCGCGGTTCGCCATTGCGCCACGGGCGTTCGAAACTCTTTTGCAAGCGATTGCCGACGCCTTGGACGAGAAGCCGCACCGGCTTGCCGCGCACCTCGACAAAACCCTTGATCCGCAACACATCGTGGCGCCTTGCGACGTCAGCCAGTTGGCGCAACAAGGCGTCGGGATCATCGATCGCTCCCGTCTCAAAGACGGCGCTTTCGAAATCGTCGTGATCGTGCCCGGCCGCCCCGTCATGGCGCGAGGGCCGCGCGGCAAGATCGTCTTCGGCCGCGGCGTCGAGGCCGAGCAGGATCGCCGGATCGATTTTGCCCTCGCGGGCGGGTACGATCTTTACCGCGCGAGGGACCCGCGCCGCGATGTCTCCGGCGATGCGGCGCTGGTCGCCCAAATCGATGAGATCGGCCTTGTTGAGGACGATGAGATCGGCGCACAGCAGTTGATCCTCGAATACCTCTTCGAGCGGATTATCGTGCGCGATCGAAGGATCGGCGGCGCGTTGGCGCGCCAATCTGGCCGGATCGTCGGCGAAGCGCCCGTCCGCCACCGCCTTGCCATCGACAACCGCGATCACGCCATCGACGGTCAACCGCGCGCGGATGGTTGGCCAATCGAAGGCCTTCATCAAGGGCTTTGGCAAAGCGAGGCCGGAGGTTTCGATGACGATGTGGTCAGGGAGAGGATCGAGCGCGAGAAGTTTCTCGATCGCGGGCAAAAAATCATCGGCAACGGTGCAGCAGATGCAGCCATTGGCGAGTTCGATGATATTTCCCGCGCCGCAGGAGAGATCGCCGCAGCCGTCTAAAATTTCCGCATCGATGCCGATGTCGCCGAATTCGTTGATGACGAGGGCGAGGCGGCGACCCTTCGCGCTGGCCAGAAGATGGCGGATGAGGGTTGTCTTCCCCGCGCCAAG
>JBOHJU010000143.1:0-7154 GCA_050728755.1 Methylocella sp. | reverse complement strand
CCGCGCCGGAGCAGCTCGTCGTCTTTCTGCACGGATATGGCGCCAACGGCAACGATCTGATCGCGATCGGCAAGCAATGGCGGAATTTGATGCCGGGTGCGGCGTTTGTCGCGCCGAATGCACCCGAGCCTTGCTCCCAGGCCCCAGGCGGCCGCCAATGGTTCCGTCTGTTCACGCGCGACCCAAACGAACGCTGGGCCGGCGTCAACAAAGCGCGCCCGGTTCTCAACGCATTTCTCGATGCCGAACTCGATCGTCACGGACTGGACGACAGCAAGCTGGCCTTGGTCGGCTTCAGCCAAGGGACGATGGTTGCTCTTCATGCCGGGCTGCGGCGTGCGCGGGCGCCTGCCGGCATCCTCGGCTATTCCGGCGAGCTTGTCGCGCCGCCGGAGCATCAAATCACCGCGCGCTTGGCCGCCGCCAAACCGCCGCCAATTCTCCTGGTCCATGGCAGCCAGGACGAACTTATTCCGGCTGAGGCGCTATTCCTTTCGGCCGTGGCATTGGCGGAGGCCAAAATTCCCTGTCAGTGGCATCTTTCGATTGGCCTCGGCCACGGGATCGACGGCGAAGGCCTCGTGCATGGCGGCCTCTTTTTGGCCAAATGTTTCGGTCTGAAGCAAGCGAGTATCAGGACAACGGCTTAGGCTTTCGGTCGATGCTGCGCCGGGCAAGCCCTATCCGAGGCAACACGCCGGCGGGTTCTGGCACAAGGCCAGGTTTGAGGCCCGGCATCGCATATTGCGCCAGCCTGCGCACGCCGACCGGCCGGTACAGCAGTTTGGTTGCTTCGACAATCAAAACCCCGCCCCATGGCAACGAAAGGCTTCCGCCGATCTTTTCGACAAAGCTGGCCGCATGCAACCACGTCCGGCGCTGAAACGGCGGAACGTAAAGCGCTTCCGCCCAATAAGCCGGCGAAAACAGGGTTTCGCGCAGTAGTTCGCCGAGTTGGCCGCGCGAATAAGGCCGGCCATGCCCAAACGGCGTCCGGTCGAGCCGCGCCCACAGGCCGGAACGGCACGGAACGACGGCAATGACCCGGCCGCCAGGAGTCAAGATGCGCCAGATTTCGCAAAGAAGCTCGTGCGGATGTTCGGTGATTTCGAGCGCATGGATGACGAGCGCCCGGTCAATGCAGGAGTTCGGCAACGGCATCGCGGTTGTCTCGACAAGCGCCGAAGCGGACAAACCCGAGGACGGCCAATTCATCACGCCCTGCTCGGCCGGCATGAAGGCGAGCACGCGCACGGCTTCCTCGCGAAAACCCTCGAGATAGGGCGTCGCGTAGCCGACACCGAGGATCGAATAGCCGGTGCAGTTGGAAAAACGCTGCCGCACGATTTTGTGAACTACACGCCGCGCGACCTCGCCCAAGGACGAGCTGTAGAAGGAACGAAGGTCGATGACGTCGATTGGCATGGGCCATATTACCCCGTCCTGCCGTTGCCGTCATGCCGGAAAAGTATTTGCCGTCATGAAAGCCCGCTAGAGATTCTGTCGCAAACATTTGAATCCCGATATCGCGCGCGCGATTAATACGCGGCATGAAAAATAAGCGAGCGCAAATCGTGCATTAGGGAAGGGCTTGCCTTGAACGCGTGGGATTTCTCCCGATGGAAACACCCGCGCAAGATCGGCAAGCGTGCAAAACCCCTCATGATGGCTAGGCCCGGCTCGTGGACGTGGCGTCGCGTAGCCGGAGCCGCCCGATCGATCGCCGGCGTGGGCCTTGCCAGTCAGGCGCCCGTGCCGGGCAGCCCGGCAATCTCGTTGTCGCGCGGCAAAGGCGCGCACATTTTCTGCGGCGTGCCGCTCACCCGTTGCCCGGCAAACGCGCCGTTTCCTACGAGCAGGACGGTGGCGGCGAGCTTCTCACGGCGATCCGGCGCGGTTTGAGAAAGGCCGGGGAACATGAGCCCTTACGTTTGGGGATGCGGCCGTCGCACTTCCGGACAGGCCATTTTTTTAGCCGTGCCGTGCCATTGGCAGGTGCCGAACTCCGCCTTTGCATGCTCTCGAAAGGCAGCTCGTTTGGTTCACCCAACTAAAATTATTGCATTGCATGAATTTCAAAAAAAGCGTTATAGAAATTCGATCGACCCTAAGGTTTCTTATGCAAACTCACGAAACGGTTTTGAGCTTTCGCAAAATAGCTCTCGGGTCGAACCGCAAGTTCGGCGTCGCCTTTGGCGCTTTTTTTGCCGTCTTGGGCCTTTGGCCTTTGCTTCACCAGGGCGGCTCGCCGAGATGGTGGCTGATTGGCGCGGCCTTTTGCTTTCTTTCTGTCGGGCTCCTTGTTCCGGTTTTGCTGACGCCGCTCAATCGCGCGTGGTTCAAGCTAGGCTTCGCGTTGAACATGATCTTAAATCCGATCTTCATGGGGCTTCTGTTTTTCGGAGCCGTCGTTCCGTTCGGCTGGTATCTACGCTTGACAGGCAAGGACCTGCTCCGCCTCAAGATAAAGCGTGATGCTCCGACCTACTGGATCGAGCGCGAGCCACCTGGTCCGCCGCCAGGAACATTTGAGAAACAATTTTAAAAGGAGAGATTTATGACGCTGCTTGCCGAGCTTTTCGAGTTCTTGGGCGCACGAAAAAAAATCTGGCTCCTCCCGCTTCTAGTCCTGTTCCTGATCTTCGGCGGCTTGTTCGTGTTGAGCCAAGGCTCGGTGGTCGCGCCTTTCATCTACACCCTGTTTTGAGCCGGCCCGGATGCTCGTCCTCGGCATTTCGGCTTTCTATCACGACAGCGCCGCCGCGTTGATCCGCGACGGCGAGATCGTCGCGGCTGCCCAAGAAGAGCGGTTCACCCGCAAGAAGCATGACCCGAGTTTTCCCGCCAATGCCATCGCCTATTGCCTTGCCGAGGCCAACATCCGCGATGGCGACGTCGATCGCGTCGTCTTTTATGAAAAGCCCTTTTTGAAGTTCGAGCGGCTTCTCGAAACCTATCTCGCGTTCGCGCCGCGCGGCTTTGCTTCGTTTCGCAAAGCCATGCCGCTGTGGATCGGGGAAAAGCTATTTCAGCGCGATCTTTTGCTGGGCGAACTCGCGGGAATCGCTCCGGCGCTCGCCAACAAGGCCAAATTGCGCTTTTGCGAACATCATTATTCGCACGCTGCATCGGCCTTTTATCCGGCGCCGTTTACATCGGCGGTGGTGTTGACGATGGACGGCGTCGGCGAATGGGCGACGACCTCGGCCGCAATCGGCCAGGGCGACGACTTGAAGATCATCAGGGAAATTCATTTTCCACATTCGCTCGGGCTTCTCTATTCGGCCTTCACCTATTACACCGGCTTCAAGGTCAATTCGGGCGAATACAAAGTCATGGGCCTTGCGCCCTACGGCAAACCCGCCTATGCGAAAGCGATTTTCGAGCATCTGATCGACGTGAAGCCGGATGGCTCGTTCAGGCTGAACCTCGATTATTTTTCTTTCTGCACCGGCCTCACAATGACCGATCATCGGTTCGATGATTTGTTCGGCGGTCCGCCGCGCCGCGCGGATCAATTGGTCGAACAGCGGCATATGGATCTCGCGGCTTCGATTCAAGCGGTAACCGACGAGGTCGTGCTGCGCCTGACGCGGTCGCTTTCGACCCAAACCGGGCTGCGGGATCTTTGCCTCGCCGGAGGCGTGGCATTGAATTGTGTCGCCAATGGCAAAGTGCTTCGCGATGGCCGTTTCGACAGGATTTTCGTCCAACCGGCGGCCGGCGACGCAGGCGGCGCTCTCGGCGCGGCGCTCGCCACCTATTACGATGAAAATCATGGGAGCGAACGCAAGAGCGGCAGGCAACAACCGGATGCCATGCAAGGTTCGTATCTAGGACCGGCTTACGAACAAACCGATATCGAACGGCGGCTTTCTGAACGCGGCGCCGTCTTCAGCATTGTCGAAGACGACGAACTGATCGAAGCGACGGCCATGGCGCTCGCTAACGGGCAGGCGGTCGGCTGGCATCAAGGCCGGATGGAATTTGGTCCGCGCGCGCTCGGCAATCGTTCGATACTTGGCGATCCGCGTTCGCCAACGATGCAGAAAGCGCTAAACCTTAAAGTGAAATACCGCGAGAGCTTCCGCCCCTTCGCGCCGTCCGTTTTGCGCGAGCACGTCGCGGAGTGGTTCGAGATCGACATGGATTCGCCCTACATGTTGCTCGTCGCGAATGTGAAGCCCGCGCGCTGCCGCAAAATGTCGGAGGACGAACATGCGCTCTTTGGCATCGACAAATTGAACGTCGTGCGCTCGGATATTCCGGCCGTCACCCATGTCGATTATTCGGCTCGCATCCAGACCGTTCATAAGGAGACGAATCCGCGCTATCACGCATTGATCAGCCGGTTCGAGGAATTGACCGGCTGTCCTGTCCTCATTAACACAAGCTTCAACGTGCGCGGCGAGCCCATCGTGTGCACGCCGGAGGATGCGTTTCGCTGTTTCATGGGAAGCGAAATCGACTTCCTCGCGGTAGGACACTGCGTGCTGCGCAAGGAACAGCAAAACCCCGGCCTCGCCCGCGACTATAAGAGCGCTTTCGAACTCGACTAGACCGCTCCCAAATCAAGCGTCGAAATCCGGCTTTGCCGAATATTCCCGGCCGGCGCCGCGAATGGAGCGGGATGCGCTACCTGTGAGCTTTCCACAATTGTCCATCCGGTCCGGATCGAGGAAGCATCAAACTCAGACGAAAGCGCGCGGGATAAGGCGATGATTATCTCGCGGCGCTGCCGGGTCCTATCGCGGTAACCCGGATTCGGGACCCTGGTCGATCAAGTTGGATCGCGCAAACTTTCGCAAACTTCGTGCAGATGCGACGATCAGCGACGCCGCGGTTGCGATCCACGCGCCGAGCGCAGCCCAGGCCATAAAATGCGACAGCACACGGAGGGGCGGATAATCGTCGGCGAGCGAGAGGCAGCCGGTTGCGACTGCATACATTCCGAGCGGAAACACAATGCTCCACAGCATTGGGGAATAGCTCAGCGGAATACGGCGCACACCATGTTTCCAGATGCCGAACATCACGAGCAGCGGAATCCACCATGTCCCCCACGCCCAAATGGTAAAGCTGGCGCCGTCGACGAACGGTGTCATGGTGGAGAGGAATTCCGATCTCCGCCCGTTTTGGGCGAGCATAGACCCGGCATTTGTGCTGATCGCGGCCGCGCCCATGACCACCCAGAGAAGCGGGGTCAAATCTCGCGGCTCGACTCGCATGTAAGAGATCCGGTAGGCGAAGTGAGCGACAAATATCCCATAAAGAACCAGCCCTATCCCCCAGAGCGCCTGAATGAGGACGAATATCGCGTTCCCATGTTCGCTGACTGTTGAAGCCACATGCACGCCAAGAAGTACCAAAGATTGGGCGCCTACAATAGCAAGAAGCCCTCCGCCACGAGCAACCAGATCGGGTCCCCAACCAGCATTGCGGAATATCAACACGCCAGTGCTGAAGTATGTGAGGACGGCGAAGGCTGCGAGTGAGGATAACCACAACGCAAGGGGGATAATCGCAAATCCGCGCAGGGCAATCTGGACGCCGAGAACGTCTGATCCCGCAACGAACGTAAAAAACGAAAACACGAGACGCGGGTTGGCAAGGTCGCGCCACGATGCGGCACGGAAGTCGGTCATTCGTAAGATGGTGGCGAGAACAAGCCACGGATAGACAAAAAGGTTGACGCGAAATAGCACGTCTGACAATCCGCGCTGGCCCTCTGCCAGCATGGCGTTCGACGTAATTCCCGTCGCCATCACAATAGCAAAGCAGCCTGGATCGAGGACGGAGACCTCGCGAGCGGTCCAGTCAAGGGCGGCGCGCAAGAGGTTAAGACTGCGTCTTTCAGACGGACGAGAATGCACTCCGGCGCTCCCAGGCAAGACGACTTGCCGCGCTTAACCCGTGTCGCGAAAGCGCTCGGCCTCTTCGAGATCGACGCTGACGAGCTGGCTCACGCCGCGTTCGGCCATGGTGACGCCATAGAGGCGGTTCATCCGCGCCATGGTGATCGGATTATGGGTGACGGTAATAAAGCGCGTCTCGGTCTTGCCGGCCATAGTGTCGAGAAGATCGCAGAAGCGTTCGACATTGGCATCGTCAAGCGGCGCATCGACTTCGTCGAGAACGCAAACCGGCGCCGGATTGGTCAGAAAGATCGCGAAGATCAAAGCCATCGCGGTAAGCGCCTGTTCGCCGCCGGATAAAAGCGTCATGACCTGCGGCCTTTTGCCTGGCGGACAAACGAGGATTTCGAGCCCGGCTTCAAGCGGATCGTCCGATTCGATCAATTGAAGCTCGGCCGAGCCGCCGCCGAAAAGGGTCGTAAACAGCTCCTTGAAATGCGCATGGACGGCATCGAACGCGGATAGGAGCCGCTCGCGGCCCTCCTTGTTCAAACTTTGGATCGCCTGGCGCAGACGCCGGATTGCCTCGGTCAAATCGGCGTGCTCGGTGGAAAGACTGTTCTTCGAGGTTAGGATTTCGTTTAATTCCTCTTCTGCCCGAAGATTGACGCCGCCAAGCCGCTCGCGGTCGGCTTTCAAAACGTCAAGCCGTTTTTCGACTTCGTCTACGGCTGGGAGACCGGCTCCCGGAACGACATGGGCGAGGCTGAAAAGTTCGGCCTCGGTACAAGCAAGCTCGGCCGCGATCATATGCGCGATCTCGTCACGGCGGGCCCGCGCCGCTTCGACTCTCGCTTCGCTGCGGGCTTTTTCTTCCCGCACCGCGCTCATCGCGGCGAGCGCGTCGCGTGCGGCGCGATCCGCTCCGGCAAGACGCGACTCGGCCTCGGCCAGATTGTCGGCCGCCCGCTTGCGCGCATCCTCTG
Source organism: Methylocella sp. (assembly GCA_050728755.1). Lineage (GTDB taxonomy): Bacteria > Pseudomonadota > Alphaproteobacteria > Rhizobiales > Beijerinckiaceae > Methylocapsa. The sequence continues at coordinate 313 of JBOHJU010000143.1, read as the reverse complement.
CCGCTTCGATTTGGCGCCTCAGAGCTTGACGGGCGGTGCGAAACATTTCTGGCGCCTCGGCGAGTCTGCGCAGCTCTCGCGTGGCTTCCTCGCGCCGCGCTTCCAGCGCGCTGATTTGTCCGCCCGCGCGATCGCCGCGGCCATGCCAGGATTGGCGCTCTTCTTCGATGCCGCGACAACGCTTTGCCCGCGCTTCGGCTTCGCGCAGGCGGGTTTGCAGTCCAGCGCTGGATTCGGCCACCGCGGCGCGATCGTGCGCCGCCGCCGCGCGCGCCATGTCGAGCCGCGCGGTCAGCGCCGAGGGCGCGTCCAA